>DMZI01000063.1 GCA_003485325.1 Desulfotomaculum sp. | reverse complement strand
CGCGCCCCTGTCCCGTTTTGCTCCCCCGCCCGGGGGCGGCCCCCCCGCGGGTTTGACGGGGAGGCGTGGGCAGGCCCTCTTCCCGAGAATAGAAGTGTAAAGTTTTTGTTTTGGGAGTGATCTCTTTGAGCCCTGCGCTGAATAACGGCGCCCGCCTGATCTTGGCGGACAGCCATGCCCACCTGATTGATAGGAAATTTGACACAGACAGAAAAGAAGTTGTTGAGCGGACAGGGGCGGAAGGTATGTCCCTGGTCATTGATGTTGGTTATGCCCTGGATTCTTCCCGCCGCAGCGCCGAGCTTGCCGGACAGGCGGAATTTATATACTCGGCCGTAGGAATTCACCCCCACGACTCCGGCGAGGCGCCCAAAAACTATTTGAACGATCTCAAAAAACTGGCCGCATGTGACAAGGTTGTTGCCATAGGTGAAACCGGTCTGGACTTTTACCGTAATTTAAGCCCGCAGGACGTTCAGCGGCGGGTTTTCAGAGAGCAGCTTGCCCTTGCCCGGGAGCTCAGCCTGCCGGTAATTATCCACAGCCGGCAGGCGCATGAGGATCTGCTGAGAATACTGCGCAGTGACAAAGTCGGCCCAGCAGGGGGAGTTATCCACTGCTTTTCCGGCGGCCCGGAAATGGCCCGGGAGTGCCTGGAAATGGGCTTTTACATTTCCTTCGCCGGAGTGATCACCTATAAAGGCAACAGTACTTTAAAAGCAATCGCGGCAAGTGTGCCCCCGGACAGGATTCTTGCTGAAACCGATTCGCCTTTTCTTACGCCTGAACCATACAGGGGAAAGAGAAACGAGCCTCTTTACGTCCGCTATGCTATAGAAGAAATCGCCAGGTTGAGGAAAATGCCTGCCGTAGAGCTGTCTGAAACCCTGCTTGAGAATACCCGCCGCCTGTTTGGAATTAAATAGGGGGTCACTCCGCAATATCATTCACCTGTTAACAACGGCGTTCTCAGTTTCCGGAACTTTAAAATTAATAAAGAATGTGGTACCTGCCGGGCTGGTTTGTATATCTATCGTTGCGTTATGTCTGGCGGCAATTTTATAACATACCGCAAGTCCTAAACCTGTGCCGCAGTCTTTGGTGGTAAAAAACGGTATACCCATTTTATCTAAATGCTCCGGCGGAATTCCTTTGCCCTGGTCATTTACTGCTAGAATAACTTCTTCTCCATTGCTAAATGTTTTTATTGTAAGATATCCTCCGGGATCCATAGCCTCAAGCCCGTTGCGGGTCAGGTTCAGGATTAGCTGTTTAATATCATTTTCCTCTAAAAGCAGATTGGGAACATCTTTTAGTTCTAGATTTACATACTTATCATCTTTGATCGCATCTGTTTCTATTAAGAAAACTAAAGACTTTATTATTACGTTAAGATTTTTGGTCTTTGCATCACTCATCTTGCTCCTGGCAAGGGTGAGGTACTCGGTGATAATCGAGTTGGCCCTATCAAGTTCACTAATCATAATCTGAAAACGGTCAGCATATTTGTGAAGCTCTTTTTTGCCCCCGAGATATTGCAGATAACCTCTTACAGTGGTCATTGGGTTTCTGATCTCGTGGGCAATCCCCCCGGCCATCTCTCCGACCAGCTTTAAGCGATCCAGGCGGGCTATCTCTTTTTCGAACTTTCTAAGCTCTGTTATGTCATTTACCGATTTTAAAACACATTGCTCACCATTAAGTTCAATAAATTCCGCCGATAATAGACCTGTGCGTTGTTTGCCCGATTTTGTATAGTATTCAATTTCAAGGTTTTTTATCGGCTTTTTTTCTATAATTGCTTTTTTTAATTCGGGCGGAGGTCCATAACTGCCATAAAAGTGTAATTCTTCATATAAAGTGCCTATCAGTTCTTCTCTGGAGCAACCAATGTTGGCTAAATAAGTATTGTTTATGTCAGTGCATTTTCCATCCAATGTTCTGATGCTCATCATTATAGGGCTTGAATTAAACGCCTTAAAGAAGCGTTCTTCGGACAGGCGTAGTTTCTCTTCCATTTTCTTGCGTTTAGTAATATTTATCATAGAAGTTATAACGCATCTTTCTCCGCCAAAAATAATCAAGTCTACAAAGGCTAGGACGTAGCCAATTGCGCCACCCTTTTTTCTATATTTAAATTCGACACTTTTAGCAAATCTTTTTTTATATAACATATTAAAAAAGTCTTCTCTTTCTTTAGGATTCACCCAAAGTTTTAAATCTACAGCGCTATGGCCGATTACTTCTTCTCTTTCATACCCTGTAAGGTCAAGAAAACTCTGATTAACGTCTATATATCTACCATCTTCCAATCTGGTTATGCTATTGGCAGTAGAGGAACTGTTGAAAACCTTGTGAAACCTATCTTCAGACAGACGCAGGTCTACTTCCTGCAATTTTTTAGCAAGAAGTCGGTAACGCTTCTCACTTTCCTGCAATTCTATTTCCGCCCGTTTTCGCGTGATAACCTGCACAATGGCATTAGCCAAAGCTTCTAGAGTTTCTACGTCCTCTTCCCTATAACCGCCTTCCCGGTTCGCCAGCCCGATCATGCCAATGGTTTTTCCATTATGGATTAACGGTGTGCCTAAAAATGCTTTCAGCGGCGGGTGTCCCTTTGGAATGCCGATACTATCCGGATGAAAGGCCGGGTTATTTGTAAATAAGGATTTCCCATCCAGGAGTACCCTGCCATAAATACCATGAAGTATAGCACGTCTGAGCATTCTTCCGCCTGAGCTAGGAACCTGCATTCGGCAGTCAGTCCATCCAGAATGGCCTATGGCATTATTATCCAGATACCCGGCAGAATTAATTTCGCCGATGAAACCATACTGGCTTTCTGTTAACTCCTGGGAAACATTTAAGCAGATTTGGTCCAGTTCTTCTTCAGTTTCACAGGTTAAGGAATGTAGAAGCAGCCTGTTAATTCCTTCTACCACTTTGTACGTATGGCTAAGTTTTTCCTTAGTCAGCTTTTGTTCGGTAATATCCGTAAAATAAGCAACCGCCCCAAAAACAGAGCCGTTATCGTCAATTAACTGGCTGGAACTAACTATTGCCGTCTTGTGTACTCCGTCATCCCAAACGAATTCAATTTCCAGATCATTAACTTCCTCACCCCGCCACAGCGCACGCTGAATCGGCATTTCTTCCGGGGACATTTCCTTTCCTCTAAAGTACATCTTTAAACATAAATCTGTTGAAGCGGTATGTGAAAGGGACTCCCATAGTTGAATTCTTAAAAATTCGGCCGCTTTTTTATTATGTCTTATTTCCTGGCAGGTTTTATCGGTAGTTATAGATATGCCTGCAGGGATTGAGTCAAAAATTCCTAAAGCTAATTCAGGATTTCTGCATAACGTTATAAAAATATTGTTTAATTCACTTCTTAAATACGTAACGTTATTCAAAAAAACACCCCCTTTAGACATTTTGGGTTTTATAAATTAGACGTTGCAGAAAATAAATCCTTTGGAGAATTTGTCGATATTTGCTATTATCAAAATATTTTATATAGTTATAATATATCAAATTAATTAAAATAAATCAACAGCTGTTCAACGATCGCCCCGGATTTTATCAGGTCTATCCTGAAAATCAACTTGCATTAGGGAGGTCAACTGCCTACGTGCTCATGTTCGCCTCTTATACTTGTACGAACTCGTTCACCCTTGGGCTTAAGTCAAACTCGGCGCTTACACGCCTCAAACAGTTCCCTCGCTTAACCTCAGGTTCACTCGTTCATTGAATAAAATTGCGCTTAAGGCATTGACCTCCCTTGTTGATGAATTTTCATCATTCTGATGGTGCCGCTTTAGCGGCATGGATGTCTACTCATGTTATTAATTGTAAGTTAAGGGGTCAGGCTTGACTTATCAGCTAGATTTGATTTTTTGGATATTCATCCTTGCTTGATGAATATTTTTATATGGTTTATTCGGAGTATCGCTCAAATACAACGTTCCGGAACGTAACCAGCCTGCAGGGCAGGTCCTGTCTGCGTTTCTACAAATTATCCCATTAATATTTTTTATTTCATTAATTAGACAGGCAGGATTTTTTTAAATCTGCATAGAATATATAAAACAACCGCCAACCTAATTAAGACTCAGGAATCGGCAACAACTTCAACTTTCATTTCGACATGACTTCTCAATTATTACAGTAAATGACTCACCAGTATCCTGAAAGTACCCCTGAAAAGAGGTGTTTTTTGTGGGAAGGTGGACTTTAAGTTTATCCGGTTGGAAGGCTTTATTTTCCGGATTTGATTGGCGCAGTTTTTACCGTTCCAAAACAGCAGTGATTTCTTTTGCAGTTATTCTCGCCCTTATTTTAGCGGGGGCTGCCTGTTCAATTCCCAATAAGACGGTCGTTCTGCAGGTGGACGGTAAGGTCAGTCAGGTTAAAACTTTTTGCAGTACGGTTGGCGACCTGATTAAGGCGCAGAAAGTGCCTTTAAAAAAGGGCGATGAAGTAACCCCGCCCCTGGAAGAAAAGTTAAAAGAAAACATGAAGATAGTTGTAAACCACGCGCTGAACGTGACCCTGATCGCGGATGGCAAGACGTCAAAATTTATGAGCTGTCGCAGTACAGTGGGGGATGTGCTTAAGGAGCGGGGATTGAACCTTTCCGGAAAGGATATAGTTTATCCCTCAACCGATCAACGTCTCAAAGAAGGGATAAAAATCAGGGTAGTGCGTGTAAGCGTTAAGGAAAAAGTGGAAGAAGCCCCGGTTTATCCGAGGGTCTTGCGGGAAACGGACCCGAACCTGGCCAACGGATTGATGCGGGTTGTCAAAGCAGGTAAGAATGGAATAGAGAAAAGGATCTGGCAGATAACCTATCATGATGGTCAGGAGTTCAGGCGCCTCCTGATCAGTAGCAGCGTTTCAAGATCCGCCGTTGACCGTGTAGTGGCAGTTGGTACGGCCACACAGGTTTCCCGCGGAGGCATGAATATTCATTTCAGCCGTGCTCTGGATGTGGTCGCATCCGCTTATACATATACGGGGCGCAACACCTCATGCGGGACAGCGCCGGGTTTTGGAACCGTCGCCGTCGATCCAAGTGTGATACCCTTCGGAAGTAAATTATACATTGAAGGTTACGGGTACGGCACTGCATTGGACCGGGGAAGTTCTATAGTCGGCAACAGGATTGATGTATTTATGGACAGCTATTCCCAGGCTATGCTTTGGGGGATCCGGCAGGTCAGGGTTTATATTTTATAGGAAAAAGCTAAATATATAAAAAATCAACCCTCTTTATCGGATGTTTTAAACGTTCTTTAAAGGGGGTAATTTTCTGCAAGTTTAAGCCCTTCCTCGAAACATTTTATGTTTTGGAGGCCGGTTTTGCCGGGAAAAGTTTCCTGGATTGCCTGACTCACATTTGTTTTGTCGAGCGGTATCCAAAGCCTGGTCAGAATGCCCAGGGCTACCATGCAGGCAGCTTTTTCACTTAATATCTCACGGGCTTTATTAACAACCGTGAACCCGAAAGATGGCGAATTGATCTTGCCTTTTGGGGGCGGAGCGTAGTCCTGATCGTAGATCAGTATTGTTCCGTTGCAGTTTGAATTAAGGATGGGAGCAAAATGCCCGTAAGATTTATTATTCAGGATAACCAGTAAATCGGGCTTTTCAATCAGGGGAAATAAAATATCCTCACTGCTGATAATTATTCCGGATTGGCTTAAATCTCCTCGTGCCCCGGCGCCGTATGTCTGGCTTTGAGCGGTGTTGAATCCCTGCATAAAGGCGGCTTCGGCAAGTATTTTGCCGGCCATACCCATTCCCTGGCCACCCGAGCCGCTTAAAATAGTCCGCCAGGTATTCTTCATTTTTTACTAACCTCTACTCCTTCGTGTGTGCTGATATAGGTCAGGAAGATCCCTGTTGGTCAACCTTCCGCGCCAGAAGAAGTTTTCTTTTTCAGCATCTTTCATTTGATTGTATTCTTCAATGGGGATAAATTTATCTTTCAACCATTCCAGCTGCTTGATAATATTGCCTATTTTATTGTAACGGGCATAGTACGTCGGGCAGGGTGAAACAATCTCTACGAGTGAAAAACCCTTTTTTCCGAGAGCCTCTTTAATATAATTCTTCATTTCGACAACATGATAAATAGTCGTCCGGAAAACATAATTGGCTCCCGCCAGGTCGGCAAGTTTGCAGATGTCTATGTCGGGTTCGGCTTTTCCGGAGCGCGATGTGCTGGTTATGACGTTGTAAGGCGACAGGGGCGAAAACTGTCCCCCGGTCATGCCGTAGTTATAATTGTTGATAACTATCGTTACAATATCCACGTTGCGCCTTGCGGAATGAACGAAGTGGCTCATGCCTATGGCGGAACAATCGCCGTCCCCGAGAAGGCAGACAGCCTTAATCTCCGGGCGGACAAGCTTAATTCCGGTAACAAAAGCCAGAGTCCTTCCGTGGGTGCCATGGAAACGGTGGCAGCGCACGTAATCACCAACTCTTCCGGAGCAGCCTATTCCATTAGCCAGGAGTGTTTTGTCCGGCGGCATCTCCAATTCGGCAAAGGCCAAAGCCAGAGCCTTGAGCGCCACACCGTTGCCGCAGCCCGGACACCAGATGCTGGGAAGGCGATCCATCGCCACGTATTGCTTGTAATCATCAGAGGGCATTAGCTGTTTTCCTCCTTGAGGGCCAAAAGAACTTCGGAAGGTGTAATAACCTCCGCGTTCTGCTTGTTGACACCCCTTAGTTTTTCAGGCGGAAAGCCGCAGGAAATCAACTGTTCCCTGACCTGCCCGTGGTTTGCTTCAACAACCAATATCTTTTTAGCCCCGGAGCATAATTCCTTCACCTTTTTGCGCGGGAAGGGCCAGATAGTGCGCAGTTCCAGCATTCCCGCTTTAAAGCCCTCGCTGTTTACAGTATTCACTGCTTCAAGGGAGGCTCTTGCAGAAATTCCGAAAGACACGACTATCAGATCGGCGGCTTGGCGCCCGTAGAAAAAGGGCGCCGGAAGTTCTTCCTGGTAATTGTCTATCTTTCTGGCTAGCCGCTGAACCAGTTCTTCAGCAATCTGCGAATTATCGCTGGAGTAGCCGCTTTCCTGGTGGACAAGTCCGGTTACCCTGAGGATGTGTTCATCTCCAAAGTTGGACATAACGGGCACATTATTATGCAAAGTTCCGTAGGGCAGATACCCGTTGACAGGGCCGGAGGGTTTTTCACGCTGGTATAAGTTCAGTTCACCGGGTTCGCGGATTTCAACTTTTTCCCGTACATGGGCGAGCGCAGCGTCAGAAAGCAAGATAACTGGCGTTCGGAACCTTTCCGAAAGGTTAAAAGCTTCAACAGTCAGGTCGTAGCTATCCTGTACCGACGAAGGCGCAAGCACGATCAAGCTGTGGTCCCCCGGGCTTCCCCAGCGGACCGCCATTACGTCACTCTGGGAAAATTTTGTTGCTATTCCCGTACTCGGGCCGTAACGCTGTACGTTGATAATTACACAGGGTACTTCCGCCATAGCGGCGAACCCGATATTTTCGCTCATCAGGGCCAGGCCGGGACCGCTTGTTGCCGTAAAGGCTTTTGCGCCCCCCAGGCTTGCCCCTATAACGGCAGCTATGGAAGCGATTTCGTCTTCCATTTGGATGAAGTTACCATTGTAAACCGGCATCAGTTCGGAGCAAAGCTCGACGATCTCGGTTGCCGGAGTAATCGGATATCCTGCAAAAAACCTTGCCCCAGCGTTGATAGCTGCGTATGTGCAGGCGTCGTTGCCTGTAAGAAGCTTTTTAATCGTCAAGTTCTGTTTCTACCTCCAGGGCAAAATCAGGGCAGCGTAGAAAGCACAGACGGCAGCCTGTGCATTTGTCGAGGCGTGAAATTAGGGGGTAACCATCCTGATCAATTGTAAAGACCTCTTTTGGACAAAAGTGAACGCAAATTGCACATTTTTTGCAGAGGTCTTTGTTGATTGCCACGTTCGCTTTTTTCAAGGGGTCCCTCCGGTGTTTTTGTATAAAGTAAATAATAACTGTTTTGTGCGTTCAAAACAACCTTTTTAGTATACTATTTTCTCATTTAAAAAAACACCCCCTGGAGAGGGGGCGATGCGCTTTGTCTTATTGGGTTTTGTCAATAGCATGGGCAAGGCTGGTAATACTTGCGGTCAGACCTTCCAGCTTGTTTTCGATTCTGACCAAAAGATAAGCGGTCACAACAATAGGGAAACCCACATTACCGATAGCCTGTAAAATAGTTTCCACCGGCGGCGCCTCCTTTAAAGAGGGTTTTTAATCAGGAAGGATTGAAGAGGGGAAGCTTGATAGAGGAAGGAAACCATCCTGTCGCAGGTTTCCTTCCTCATACAGCATTTTTAAGAAAAGGAAGGTCTTACTGCGGATCGTAGATGTCGTTGGTTGTTCTGTCTACGATTTTGATGTCCTGTTTTGAGACTAACTGTTATGCCCTTACATTCCTTCGTTCTGTTTTAGGGATAAAAGCGGAGATAGTTTTTATACTTGAGTGCTGCCTCATTGGGCTAACGGAGGTGTTCTCCCTTATCTCCGCTTTATCGGCATAATTGATTATTTATGCTGCTTGCTTCATCTGGTTCTTTCTAAATTCATTAAATACTAATTCTGCCTTGTATTCCGCTTGTTTCTTCACCAGGTTATAGATTATGGTCACTATCTTCTTTGAGATTACTACGAGTGCTTGTTTCTTCTGAAGAGGATTGTTGGGCCGTGTTTTTAAGTACTGGTACAGCTCTTTCATCTCGGGGTTTACGGCAACCATGGTCCTAGCCATCTGGTATAACACATTCCTCAGATTCTTTCGTCCCCGCTTCGATATGGAGGTCCCGCTTATATTCTTGCCTGAGCTGTCTTCCACCAGGTTATAGCCAGCCATTTTGCTTATCTGACGGGGATGATCGAATCTTAAAGGATCTCCAATCTCACCTAAAAAACTGGCTGCTGTCACTATGCCGATGCCTGGGATGCCAAGGATTATTGCTTTCATTCCTGTATCAGCCAGGGCTAGTTCCATGGCCTTTTCTATTTGCTCAAGTTGCTTTGTGAACAGCTCTAATTCCTCAATCATGAGTCCTAATTTTAGTTTTGCTGACGCTATTCCATAGTTTACACCAAT
>DMZI01000049.1 GCA_003485325.1 Desulfotomaculum sp. | reverse complement strand
TTAAAGGCTCAACTATCGGCTGACACCTGATATTTGAGCCTTTTTCACGGGCAAAACTTCCGATTGAGCCCTTCAAGAACCGTCCCCTTGTATTGACGTCCCCTTGTATTGACTTGTATTGATTGGCTTGCTGGGTTGCTCATAATAAAGCTTCGCTTCAAGAAGGAATTCATATCTAATTTGACGAAGTTAAAGATTGTTCGAACAGTGTTATGGGATTATCTGGCAAAGGACGGATGCAGATGTTTAAAAGGATAAGGAAAAGGGATAACCGGATTGTCAAATTTGACGCCCAAAAAATCACCGACGCGATAGCCAAGGCGGGCAAAGCGACTGGAGAATTTGATGAAAAGATAGCCAGAATGATGACTTTAAAGGTCCTCAGTCTCGCCGAACAGCTTATTCCCAGGAAGACGCCGACTGTCGAAGAGATTCAGGATATAGTGGAAGAGGTCCTGCTCTCCTCGCCTTACAGGAAAACGGCCAAAGCATACATCATCTACCGCGAGCAGCACGCCAGGATAAGGGATATTGTTGGCAAATCCAATGTGGACCTGGTCGACCAGTACCTCCAGAAACTGGACTGGCAGGTTAATGAAAACTCTAACATGGCCTTTTCCCTGCAGGGTTTAAACAACTACATCTCGTCAGAAATCAGCCAAATATACTGGCTTAATAAAATTTACCCCGCTCAAATAAGGGACGCCCACCGAAGCGGCGATTTTCATGTCCATGATTTAAACATACTCAGCGTCTACTGTGTGGGATGGGACCTCTTCGACCTGCTGGTTGAGGGTTTCAAGGGAGTTCCCGGAAAAGTGGAGAGTAAACCCGCCAAACATTTCCGGAGCGCTCTGGGACAAATTGTCAACTTTTTCTATACCCTCCAGGGGGAAGCCGCCGGTGCACAGGCATTCTCTAACCTGGATACGCTTTTAAGCCCTTTCATCAGGTACGACGAACTGAGCTATAAAGAAGTCAAACAGGCGCTGCAGGAATTCATCTTCAACATAAACGTACCTACCAGAGTAGGTTTTCAGACGCCTTTCACCAACGTAACACTTGATCTCACCGTACCCGAATATTTCTTAGACCAGCCGGTGATTATCGGCGGCAAAATGCAGAATGACACCTACAAAGACTTCCAGAAGGAAATGGACATGTTCAATAAAGCCTTCCTGGAGGTGATGCTGGAGGGAGACGCCAAGGGAAGGGTGTTTACTTTCCCTATCCCCACCTATAATATAAGCAAGGATTTTAACTGGGACAACCCGGACTTGGATATTCTCTGGGAGGTTACAGCCAAGTACGGTGTCCCCTATTTTTCCAATTTTATAAATTCCGATATAAAACCGGAAGACGCAAGAAGCATGTGCTGCCGCCTGCGCATAGACAACAGATCCCTGGAGAAAAAAGGCGGCGGTCTTTTTGGCTCCAACCCGCTCACCGGTTCCATCGGGGTTGTAACACTGAACATGCCCAGGCTGGCTTTCCTGTCCAAAGACGAGCATGAGTTTTTTGAAAGGCTGGAGCCACTCATGGTCCTAGCCAAACAGGCGCTGGAAATAAAAAGAAAGGTCCTGGAAAGGCTGACTGAGGCCAACCTATACCCCTATGCCAAGTATTACCTCAGAAATATTAAAGAACACCTTGGAGCCTACTGGAAAAACCATTTCTCGACTATAGGGCTGCTTGGCATGAACGAAGCCTGCCTGAACCTGCTGGGGAAAAGCATCGCCAGTCCCGCCGGGCAAAAATTTTCCTGTCTGGCGCTTGACTTTATGAGGAGCAAGCTTATTGAATTTCAGCAGGAAACGCAAAACAACTACAACCTGGAAGCTACACCCGCCGAAGGAACCAGTTACCGCCTGGCCAGAAAAGACAAGGATAAGTTCCCTCAGATAATGTGCGCAAATGAAGACAGCTTCATCAACGGCGGCGAGCCCTTCTACACAAACTCGACCCAGCTGCCGGTCAACTATACCGACGATGTATTTGAAGCCCTTGATCTTCAGGATGAAATTCAGTCGAAGTACACCGGAGGAACCGTCCTGCATATTTTTGCCGGCGAACGTGTTGAAGATCCCGCGGTTATTAAAAAATTAATCCGCAAAATATGTGAAAAATATCATGTTCCCTATTTTACCTTTACGCCTGTCTTCAGCGTCTGTCCCTCACACGGTTATCTGTCCGGGGAACAGGAAAAGTGCCCGGAATGCGGTACGCAGTGTGAAGTTTACTCCCGCGTTGTCGGCTACCTGCGGCCTTTGAACCAGTGGAACAAGGGAAAGCAGGAGGAATTCGCCCTGCGAAAGACTTTCAAGGTGTAATATATGTTAATCGGAGGCTATGCAAGGTTTTCCCTGATTGAATATCCAGGCCGTATCTGCGCCGTGGTTTTCACGAGGGGCTGCAACTTTAGATGCCCGTACTGCCATAACCCGGAGCTTATCAAACCCGATCCCCGTCAAACCCCCGTATTGGAACTTGAAGTATTGGACTTCCTTAAAATGCGGCGGGGGAAACTTGACGGGGTTGTCGTTACCGGCGGCGAGCCCACAATTCAGGCGGATCTTATACCTTTCCTGGAAAAGATAAAGAAAATCGGCTATCCGGTCAAACTGAACACCAACGGAAGCCTGCCCTCCGTTTTAAAAAATATCATCGGGCTCGGGCTGGTAGATTATGTGGCAATGGACATTAAAGCGCCTTTTGATAAATACTGGAACGTAACAAATTCTCTGGTCGACCTGAAAAAAATCCTGCAAAGCGTCAGTTTGGTCATCAATTCGGGATTGGATTACGAATTCCGGACAACTCTCGTAAAGTCCCTGCTGACCCCGGAAGATATTTTGGAAATATCGAGAATAATCAAAGGAGCAAAGCTTTATATTCTGCAAAAATTTGTTCCTTCAAAATTGTTGGATCCGAAATTCCTTAAGGAAGAAACATACAGCAATGAAGAACTTATTGAAATAGCGAAGCAGCTTGAAGAGTTTGTAGGAAAGTGTACGGTGCGTCAAAACTAGAGCGAACAAGGAAAGCCCTTTTTTTCAACAGCTTCTTAAATCCATATGTTTTTGATATAGCGTTTGAGTTTTTGTTTCCCGCCCGCAGGGATCATGATCGTTTTTGAGCCTTTGCGGATTATTTTTTCCTTTTCCAGTTCCTTAAGCACATTAGTTACTGTAACGCGGTTTACGCTGGCAAGTTCTCCCAGTTCCTGATGCGTTATTTTGAAGGTATGTTCCAATTCCCCGCTTTCTTCTTTTTCCACTTTTCCGGCATGGTTGGTCAGCCAGAGCAGGGCGCTGGCAACCCTTCTGTTACATTCCAGAAAAGAAAGGGACTCAAGGTGACTGCCCATTGCCCAGAGCTCTTTGGCCACCGCACACAGGCAGAATCGTGTAAAGTCAACGTTATTAATCAAAGTAGAGAAAAAAACTTCCTTGCTGAAAACAGTAATCAAAGATTTTGTAAGGGTTATGGCGGAAACTCCGTAGACTTTCTTGTTTAAAACCAGGGAAATTACTCCCCCGAAGATACTGCCTTTCTCTACATAAAAAACTATTTTTCTTTCACCGTTTTCCCCGTAATAGGACAGGCATACTTCACCTTCCTTGAGGAAAAAAATCTTTTCGGCGGGTTCATTTTGCATGCAGATTACTGTGTTCTTGACATAACGCGCGTCGTGCCCCAGTAAGAGCAGTTCAACCGGAAAAACCGGATTAAAAGATGCGTCTTTTTCCTGCCTCATCAAAAGCAACACCCCGATTCTGACCGCTTATACCTTTTAAACACTATCCTATCCTGAAAATAAGTATCCGATAGGCACGGCAATATCAACGCTCACTCCGGTGCTTAAGCACCGACAGCAGCACGGCTTGCTTCGGACCGGACTAGCGGTGCTGTAAAGGCGGCATGACAAATTTTAAAAATATAGCTTCCATTATACTTCTGATCTCATTTAGCCTCTTCAAGAAACTACCAGTGTGCCGCTGGTTTCGCACCGCTGTCCGGTTACCCTCGCTTCGCCGGCTGCTGTTACCGGCGCTTCGCAATTCGTTCGCTGTTGACAACACCGTGCCCTTTGGACAGTTTTACTGAATGCTTACTTTTTCATCACCTGATGGCGCTGCATTGGCAGCATGGGTGTCTATCCTGAAAATTAATTTGCCTTAGGAAGGTCAACTACCTACGTGCTCATGTTCGCCTCTTATACTTGTACGAACTTGTTCACCCTCGGGCTCGGTCAAAACTCGGCGCTAATGCGCCTCAAACAATTCCCTCGCTTATCCTCGGGTTCACTCGTTCTTTGAATGAAGGCTCAAAATCGCACTTAAGGCATTGACCTCCCTTAATTGATGAATTTTCATCCTCCTTGCTGGCGCCGCTTTAGCGGCATGGATATCTATTTTAATGTATATATCTATATAGAACAAGCATTTGACGAAGGTTAGCTTTGACTGCAAATTCTTTTAATCATCATTCCTGGCCGGCCTTGGATAAAGGCATGGGCACCGCGCCGCCTATGGCCTTTCACTCAAAAGTATCACCTTTTCAATCCCTGTTCTTAAATGTCATGACAAAGGAGTCGCAGTAGATCTCCCTGTTTAAAAGCACATTCGATGCGGCAACTGCCTTGAGCAGTTCATCATCGTCAAGGTTTACAATGGCCGCATCCAGTCCGGCCGCCATGCACATAACCAGGAATGTGCGGTTAAGCAGGTGCCGATCTGCGCATCTTTGTGAAACGTTGCTCAAACCCAATGTTGTACGCGGCGGCGGATCAGCAAGTGTTTTGATCCAGCGGATTGCCTCGATCACCTCGGGGCAGTGCTCCTGCCCGACGTTGCAGGGCAGGACAAGAGGATCAAGGTACAGATCTTCCAACGGAAAACCGCTGGCGTCCGCATTAACGATTATCTCCATGGCCAGGGCCGCCCGGTCGCCGGCGCTTTTGGGCACACCCTTCTCATTCATGGCCAGGCCGATCAGCGCCGCTCCATATTTTAAAGCCATAGGTAAAAAAATATCTATCTTCCACTGGTCGGCTGTCGTCGAGTTAATCAGCGCTTTACCCCGGTGGGCCTCAAGGCCTGCCAGAATTGCTTCCGGGTTGGTCGAATCGAGGCAGCATGGCAGATCAACAGTATCCTGGGCAACCCTGACCAGCCATTCCATGGCCCCCGGCTGATCCTTGGCTTCCAGCGAAGGGCCCGTGCTAATATCAAGGTAATCGGCCCTGCGCTGATACTGGCGCATCGCCCAACGCCTCACAGGTTCCGGGTCCCTGTTTAGAATAGCCTCCTGTATATCCCCAAACATACCGTTAATGCGCTCGCCAATTAAGATCAAATCGCAGCCCTCTCTCCTATGCTTTTTTAGATCATCACAACTGTAGTTTTTATTCCATCAGGTTTTTCACATGAGTAAGAAACTGTTTTAAAGACCCGGGGTGCCTCATAACCATAATAGAACCCCCTGCCTGGGCCAGCGTCGCTGCCGTAACAACCTCCCACGTGACCGCACGCCTGGCCTGATCGCCCCATTCAGGTGTTTCTTCAACCGGACTGTTAGCCTCTTTGGTCTTCCAAACCTCCTGCCCAATCTGGCAGAATACGGGCATGGCCAGCATTTTATCCCCGGACAGACCGCTGATCCTGATTCTTTCCATGATTGAGTATGCGTATTCCAGCCCGTAGCCCAATGATCCCACAAGAGGGTCAATGACAATGCGGTTTGGAGACAGGCCCATCTCAGTAACAAGGATATTAAGCTGTTTGGCGATGTTTATGTCAAGGGGGTTAGAGGCAATCAGGCTATGCCCGTGAACTATACAGGAGGCGGTTATTGTCTTATAATTATCCGGCTTGGCGCACCCGACGAGGCAGTTCCTTCCCTCCAAAACCCTGCAGACTTCGCCAATAACCTGAACATCCTTTTCTTCCACTCCGCAGCCCATGATAATCAGCGGAACTTTTACGGCGTCAGCAACAGCCCTGGCCGTTTCAGCGCATTGGGCGGGGCTGCTGTTCAAGTTATCGGGGTGGGAACTGGCCAAGGTAAGGCAGATTAAATCTGCGCCGTATTCCTCGCACTTCCCTGCCCAGGCCGCCGGATCGCTCATGACGCCCTCAAATTCAGAAGTCAGTATTTCAGGCCATTGCTTTGGCTCAATGTCCCAAATCTCCAAGGCAGCCAGCGGCCTGTTCGGCATCTCACCTTCAAAAAGAAGGAAAGGCAGCGTACTGTCACCGCCAGCTTTTACCGCGTGCGGGCCTGTGCCTATAACCACTTCGTTGATCCTGTTACTGTATTTTTCTTTAATTATATTTACAGCCACATTCATTCTCCTGTTTTACAAATTATCAGGGTTCTTCAATAATTTTAGTTCTGGACATAATCCCGGATACGGCTTTAACGACAGGCGATTCGTCGGGCAGCTCAAATATCGGTCTCCCGACAAGGTCAAAACCAACAACCTGTTCGTCTTCGGGAATTGTTCCGATCAGCGTCAGGCCGGTCCGGGCAATTTCTTCTTTCAAAAGTTCTCCGAAATCCCCGGCAGTCCTGTTAATTACAAGATACATATTCCTGACGGCCAGGCTTAAATTTTCCACAAGTTCTTTGATCCTCTTCGCCGACCGGATTCCCCTGACCGTTGCATCGCTGGTGATGAACAGAATATCCACGTTGTTTGTGGTTTGCCTGCTTAAATGCTCCATGCCGGCCTCGTTGTCTATGACTATATAAGGGTAATTGGAACTTAGCTGCCGCACGAAACCCCGCAGGAGATTATTGACATAGCAGTAGCATCCCTGTCCCTGGGGACCGCCCATGACCAACAGGTCAAAGTCATCACCCTCAGCCAGAGATTTATGAACACAGTAGGCAAGATAACGCTCCCTGGTCATGCCCGCCGGCAGCGGTTCGAGACTGTTGTTAATCCTGGGCATTTTTGAAGAAATGGTCTGATCGCCAACCTTAATGCCCAGAGCCTCATTCAGATTTGCATTGGCGTCGGCGTCAACCGCCAGGACAGGAACCCTGCCGGATTTGATCAACTGTCTGATTAAAAGCGCGGCAAGCGTTGTCTTGCCCGTTCCCCCCTTTCCTGCAACAGCTATCGTAAATGACATGTCCTTGCTCCTTACTGGAAATTTACAGACGGAAACAGGCTTAAATCCGTGTGGGGAAGAAAAAGAGCGGAAACAAACTCATCATAAAAAGATTTGTCCGCGGCCAGTTCTAAATATGTAATCCTTCCCGAGAGTTCCTTTAGACTCCTCCGGGCTGATTTAGAAAGCAACACCTGCACAGCCCCTTTCACCGAACTGTTGCCAAGGTAGGCGTACCTGTCCTCCGGCAGGTCGGGCAGCATACCGATTGCAACCGCCTGCCTGATATTCAAAAAACGCCCGAAGCCTCCGGCAAGATAGATCCTTTCGATTGCTTCTACCGGAAGGCCGACTGTTTTCAGCATTGACCGTATTCCGGCAAACACCGCCGCTTTTGACCTGATCAGGTTTTTTATTTCCGTTTCCGAAATAGTTATTTCCCGGTTTTTTAACCCATGGGCAAGTATAAATTCAGGGCCTTCGTCCCCTTCCCTGATCCGGAGGCTGTCAGGTTTTATGATGAATTTGCCTGCCCGATCAATAATACCTTCCCTGTAAAAACAGGCCAGGCAGTCAATCAGGCCGGAACCGCAAATTCCCGCCGGCGGCGCATTGCCAACTGTCCGGCACTCTGTCTTTAAACCTTTTTCCGATATAAAAACACGCTCAATAGCGCCTTGTGCGGCCGGCATACCGCACCTTATTCCGTTGCCCTCAAAGGCCGGTCCTGCGGAACAGGAACAAGCCACCAGCCACTCCCTGTTTCCCAACACCATTTCCCCATTGGTCCCCACGTCAATAAAAAGGGCGGTCTCCTCCCGCTCGGCCATGCCTGTGACAAGCACGCCCGCCGTGATGTCACCCCCGATGTAACTGGAAATCCCGGGAAGACAGTGCACCCACGCGCCGGGGTTTATTTTAAGGCCGATTTTCCCGGCCCGCCCCGGCGGCGGATTATTGGCAACCGGCACGTATGGCTCCAGGCGGATAAAGGCCGGATTAAGGCCCAGAAATAGGTGGGTCATTGTGGTGTTGCCGGCGCAAACCGCCACCCGGACATCATCCGGAACAACCCGAAGGTCATCAAGCATGCCGGAAATCAATCCGTTGATAGTCCCCAACACGGCGCCCTGAAGATCCCCCAGGCCATCCTTGTGCTCTTCGGCGTAAACTATCCTTGAAATAACATCTTCACCAAAAACCGATTGTTTGTTATAAGCGCCTCTTACAGCCGCCGGCTGGCCGCTGCCGAGATCCACCAGGCAGGCTGCGATGGTTGTCGTGCCTATATCCACGGCTAAGCCGTAATATTTTGACTCAGACAACGGTTCAATTTGTTCTATAAATGTCTCCCCGCCGGCTTCGGCCAGGGAAACGTTTACAACCCAGCCGGATTCCCTCAATATGACCGGCAGGGAACGCAGTACGCCCAGGCCTGCCTTAATCCGGTCGTTTCCCAGCTGAAAGCTCAGTTCGTCGAGCAGTCTTCCAAGATCATCTTTGGGGTCATCCAGCGACGGCCGGCTTAGTTTTAATTCTGTTTTCCTAAAGAGCGGCTCAGAAGGATTGATGCCCTGGCCGGGTCCCGCCAAAACAACCCGTCGCCAGTCCATCAGAGAATCCGCCGGTATCTCGATAACCACGTCTTCTACCGGGATGCTCTGACAGGCCAGAACATAACCGGAGGCTAACTCTTCCCCGGTAAGTCCGCCCGGTGATCCAGGACTGACTCTTCCTTCCTTAAGCAAAACTTTGCACCGGCTGCAGGCGCCTTCTCCGCCGCAGGCGGCGCGTACAGGTATTTCCGCTTCCGCTATCGCCTGAAGAAGGTTTTCACCGGCAGGTATGGCCACAACCTTTCCCCAGGGGATGATTTTTACATTTCTAACCAGGGAATCTTCCAATTCACAGGTCACCTTTTTCACCTTTACGCCTTTTCAGCCACCCAGCGCCGTTTAAGAAAAGCCGGTAAGCCGGACGATTCTACGGGGCCTACAATCACTTCCCAGCCGGAAAGATCCTGCAGTTTACCGCTTAAAACAGCGACACCTCCGGGTATAATCACCCTGCGGTGGGTTACTTTATCCTCAATTCCTGATTCCTTAAGCATTGCAGCAATTTTCTCGGGAGTAAACTTGCCTGCTGCCCAGCCTGTAAGGACGGAAACGCCGTCGGTATCAACGGGCAGGATATACGCAGGCACTCGGGACGCCTCCACATCCGAGGCGACGCAAAAATAAGTAAGTGAAAAATTTGATGTCACCAGAACCGGCGCCGAATTTCCCGGGGAACCGATTTCATAAATCCTGGAGTCAACAGCAGCGGGTTTTTGAGGATCAGTAAAAATGTTCAAACGAAGGGTAACCAAGGGGAGGACGACCTCCGGATCAGCGCTGGGGAGGACAACTATCCCTGCGTATTTCGCTATGTAGACACCTGCTTCAATAACTGCCTGTAAGGGGTCCCGGCTGTTGGCCGCAAAAACAATCGTGGGGTAGCCAAAAGGCCGGAACCTTCTCAAAGCCTGGCGCCTGATTTGTGTCTGATCGGCAAGAACCTGCCTGACGTTTTGCGCCCCTGAATCAAGAACCAGCTGCCTGTGTCCAAGCGCAGCCACTTTTTCGGCCAAACCGGCCAAATGATCCAGGTCCCTTCCTTTTACCGCCAGTGGGACGTTGTATTTCCTGGCCAGTTCTGTCATAACCTTATAATTTTCTTCATTCGCCGCATAGACAAGCGGTTTTTTTGCGCCGGTTACCTCAAGAGCTTTTTCTATCGCCAGAGAATCCTCACAAACCAGTATTAAAGGAAAATTTGTTTTTTCCGATACAGACCTGACAGTTTCGCAAAAAGTAACCGGGTCCCCGGAGTGGTTTTGGACCGCCAACAGGTTTATCCCGTGCATCTGTCCGAGCCGGTCGAAAACAAGGTTATTTGCCTTTAACGCTTCCGCGGCAGGATTTTCGCACCGGTCTGAAATCAAAACAGCAAGAGGCGTGGGATTGACAAAACATTTATCATGGCGAAAAAGGACGGTTTCATTGCCGGCCTGCGCCTCATCAGGCCCTACCCCGATCTTGACAAGGGCTATTTGCGGCGAAGAAGCCGCTTCCAGCGCATCCCTTGCTGTATCGTTCATATCCGGGCATTGAGCGACATCAGCCTTCGCGTTGGCCAGCGCCATGGCAAAGGCGAGGCACGTTGCCTGACCGCATTTTTTACAGTTTGTCTTGGGCAGCAGTTTAAAAATATCCAAACCAGTCAAGGGCATGTCTCCTTTAAGGATATTAAATCAGATTAAAGACTCCATATTCAGGGCGGGGTGCCCTTTTTCTTCCATGAATTTCAGAACTTCCATGCTCTCTGTGCTGATCGTCTCGTCTGCTATCTGATCAAGAAATTCCTCTCCAAGTCCGGCGTTTAGGGCCGCCGCCGCCAGTACCGTCCGCAGCTGTTCTTTAAGCGCCAGGGGCATCCAGACCAGCCTGGCCAGCCCCCCGTCGGCAGCCACAAACTTTCCTGAGAACAGATACGACTTGCTGATCCCCATAAAACCCGGCGCCTGAACTCCGCCGCCAATCAAGCCGGCTAAAGTTGAAAAGCTCATTCCTGTCGGTGTCGGACCGCTATGCTCCCGGTTTACGACCATCAGGCCGTTGCACTCCGGAACAATGCCCAAAATACACTCGAAACAACCGCAGGAGGTATGCGGATATTCCATAACGGTATAAAGGTTTACATTTGTAATGGTATGCTGGGAGTTTTTATAGACAAAATCATTAAATGATTCCCATTGCCCCTTCTTTTCGTCGATTAAACCCTGTTTCCGGATAGGCTGGTTGACGCCGAAAGGGTTGATCTCGTAGGCCGCCCTGGCGTCCAGCCAGCTTACTGCCCCGCACAGTCCCGCCCGTTCAGGTGAGATAACACAAACATGGGTTGGGGCGAATGACTGGCAGAGCAGGCACGAGAAAAATGTGTCCACCGTATCGTCACTGAGCAGCCTCAAACGTTCATCTCTTTTTTTATAATAACCCCGGGCGGTTTCCCTCAATTCAAGTACTTTCTGCTCTTCGGTATAGATAGATACCTTAACACGGTCCACTATGGCGGGAAACTCGGCCTTCAACCTGGCGATCAGAATATTGCCCAGGTGTTTTAAGCGAAATCCCTTTTTAAAGGCATCAGAGCTGATGCGAACCCAGATCAGGTCGCGCTGAGCGACATGCCATAAACCTTCGCCGTAATTGATAAAGTAGTGAATACGCCGCTCCAGGACAGGTTCGAAGTCTTCCTGCATCTTCCTGCCAAATACGTCAACCATAATGCCAAGAGGCAGCGCGCTTCCCGGTTTTACGCTATCAATGTCAGGCCCGGTAAGCTCAACCTGGCCGTCAAGAAAACCGCCTGCTTCCTTAACCATCCTGACCAGTTCAAAACCGGGCGCCCGGCTTCCGCCGAATTCAACCTGCGCTTCTTTGCGGCGGATGCTCTCACCCTCAAAGGTATGCCCGACCGAAATCGGAGCATCCAGACCAACCGGGGTAATTTTAATGCCTCGTATTTCCAGGCAGGTTTGTATTATTTTATCATAATCGGGTACTGAAATAAACCATTCCGGTATCTGCCCGTCCTCCGGCAAAGCCTGATCTGTAACGACGGGGATGCCTATGTTGATTGCTCCCATGGCTGCGGCGGTTCTTACCGGGTCATGCCCGCCCAGATAAAGGGCAAAAGCCCTGATCCTCCTGCGCTGGTAATCACGCTGGGCATCTTTTTGCCCGGCAGGGACCCTGCCAAACATCATCCCCGCCCGGAGAGCAAAGCCGGCCGCATGTACAAGCTGAGTGAAACTTCCCAGCGGGTAGGCCATGAACTCTACGCCCAGCTTAACTCCTTCTGAGAGAAGCTGATTGCAGACTTCGTCGCACAAAAAGATCATCAAACCGGCTTCCATCAATTTCTGGACAACCACGGCAATCGCCCGGCTGTCCCTGGCACGGCCGAAGATTATGGCCTCTCCGGGGATGGTCCAGTCAACCATCTTTACACCGCACGCGCGAACCACGGGGTCGCCTATAAAACCCGTCCAGGGAGGAGTATGCAGCGGGGCTTCCGGAGTTTGTTTCAGGTACCTTACCGCTTCAATAATCTCTGCGGCATACCAGGTTGCCTCTCCCCACCGCCTTGCATTGGCAAAGGTCATCTCATTGCGCATGAGCAGCCGCTCACGGTTAAGGGGGGGTACACAATCACCAAGGGTTTTGATGTCCTCCCCGCTCATACTGTGGATAACAGGAAGGAAATAGGCGGTATCAGGAAAACCGGCGGGGTGATCGATGCCATATTCGCTGATGGCCTGCTCAAGGACTTCTTCAGCCAGGCCCAGTGCGGCGACTGCCCCTTGACGGGCTTCCTGAAACAACTTTTCAGGAAACCTGCCTATCTGGACAGCGCCATCGTAAATCTGATCGAAGCCAGAACCCTCAGGCATTTTTTCACCCCTTGCCATTAAAAAACTCTTTTTATGCGAAAAAGCCGGTCTACGTAATTACCGGCCTTTAATATCTTTGCCGACGCCTTTTCTCCACAACCAAAAGCCTGTGGGGTTACGGCTTCCGCATTTTTATATTAAGGAAATTTTAATATGCCCCGGTTAAATTGTCAATAATTGAAGAGCTTAAAGCTAAAGAAACATTCCCGCCTCCATAGGGGCGGGAACGCTTATTCTCCTCACAAACTAAGGAGTCGAACACTTTCCTCATTTCTTGTTCTTTTCCAGCATCCGGGAGAACATAATCACTGCCTCAGCCCTGGTTGATTTCTTCTGCGGACCGAATGTATTGTCGGGATAGCCCTGTATTAATCCCTCGGCAACCGCTATGCTGACCAGGTTCTTTGCCCAGTCGCTTACTAACGCTTTGTCGGCAAAGGCAAGTTCTTCGCCCTCCGCATCCTTGCCCAGTATCCTGACAAGTACGGCGGCAATCTCCTGCCTGGTTATGTTTTCATTTGGTTTGAAGCTGCCGTCCCCGTATCCCTTCATCAGATTTTTGCTGCAAACAGTTTCAATACAGCTGTTGTACCATGAGCCGGCATTGACGTCTTTGAACGATGCCGCTGCGGATTTGACTTCCTTGAGGTCAAGCGCCCTGACCAGCACTGCTGCAAATTCTGCCCTGCTGATGTTATTGCCCGGGAGAAAGGTATTATCCGCATAGCCCAGAATAAATTTCCTGGAAGCAAAGTCTGTAATCTCCTTGTATGCCCAGTGGGAAGGAGCGACATCCTTGAAATTTAATATCTCTTGAGCAGGTTTAACCATTACCGCGTATTTGGTAAAATGAGTTACCTGTATCATCACAGTATGGGCAGCCTCGTTTACGACCCCGCCCAGATTAACCCAGGATTTGGTTGCCGGATCATAAACACAGATTACGGGCGCTTCTCCGGGAGCCAATTTTTCAGGGTCATACTTAAGAATAATATTAACAGGTTTGTCAAACTGCTGGCCGGAAGGCCCGAATTCATAGATCTCACCGGCCAGATTAAAAGTTCCGGTACCTGCAACTTCATCGCTGGCAACCTTTTCAATTGTAATATCCGCATTTTTCGTCAAGGCGCCTTTGGGAACATCAAGAATTGCCCCTCCCTCAATAACCTGTCCGCCATCGGCGCCGATTCCGCTGCCTGCAGGCGGCGCAACTGCGCCCCCGCCGCTACCCCCGGTATCCGTGCCAAAGATCAATTGCCTTATTGCTTCGTAAAGGGGCTTTAAACCCGCTGGAAGTTCCTGTTTCCCGTTCGCTATTTCCCCCATGTCCGTCAAATCAATGCCATAATCACCGGACAGAATACTTATTAAAGCGACAGTCACCTCCTTGTGTTCTTGATAAAGACTCATGAAAGTATTAAACAGCTTTTGAGTCAGGTTATTTTTATTAAGCAAACCCTGATTCAATTGATTATGCAAACTTGCGTCCACATCAATGAACCAGGCAAATATCAAACCGTCGGTATCTTCCTCAGGAGTGCCCCGGGTGACCATTTCGGCCTTAAGCCTTTCAAAGAACGACGCATATGTATTTTTAAGGTCCGGGTACGCGTCGAAGAGCGTGCCGGACCCGGCTCTTGACGGAAAGGAAATTAAAAAAACCAGTGTTAGACATAGAAATGCCCTGAACACCATACCTTTGCTCGCCCTTTTGTTAAACAATTTTTTCCTCCAATTGAAGCAAAACTTCTGCAAGAATAGAAATTAAATAAACCAAACAGATAACTAAATACTTATTCTTTCTTTATCCTCATCAATTTTATCTACATTTAGAGAATGCGCTTCGCCGCCGTCTTTAAGTGTTCTTTACAACTGAGCAAAAATGTCCCTTACTTCTACCTCCAGCCCGTTCAGAATAAGCGATTTAACCCTGCCCTTCTCCTCAACCTGCTGGTCGAGCACGAATTTTTCCTCCTGACCCTTGTATACTTCGATGCTCCTGTCTTCCGGATCTGCAATCCAGTATTCTTTAACCCCGTGCCTGGCGTAAGTCCTGGCCTTTTTCTTTAAATCGTAATAGCCGGTGGAGGGAGATAAAATCTCAACTACCAGATCGGGAGCGCCATTTATCCTGGCCGGCTCTATGATGTGAAACCTATCTTGAGCAATAAAAATAATGTCCGGCTGGTAAGTTTCTTTTTCTCCAAAGTATACATCTATGGGAGCAAAAAGGACCACGCCTAAATTCTTTCCGTTAATAAAATTAAAAACTTTTCCTTCTAAGCGCATCGAAATGATTTGATGGTAAGTGGTCGGCGCAGGAGTCATTACCAGTTTACCTCCTATCAGTTGATAAGGAGCGCCTTCGGGCAACAGGGCATAATCCGCGTAGGTATAGACTTCTTTCGGAGGAATTTCAATTTCTCTTATCGGCAGGCTCATCAGTACCGCCCCCTGTTTTTGTGCTGATGCTCATATTTTAACAGGTTGTTTGCCCCAAGACAAGGCAAAAACTTTATCAGTGTGCGCCTCGTGGAAAAAAACGGCCCGGCCTCTTTATTTTTGTGTGATGGCCGTCACACAAAAAGATAATTCTTCCTGGCATCCCGGTGTTGCAGGCATGCTCTTCAATCGGCCCCGGATTCTTTTTCGGAAAAAACCGGAAAAGGAGGGAGGAAATTTTTCTTTTTTGTCAAAATGATTAACGCAGAGACATTCCAGGAAAAATATGATTTTATTCCCATAAAAAAGGGTGGTGGTGCTCTGGAAATACGCGCCGAAGGTAAACGGGGGGCAAATAATTGTAGAAAAAACATGTACTGCCGGCGGCAAAAGTTTGTAAATTTTTACAATTTTTTTTAGGAGGTTTTGAAATGAAGCCATCAAAGGGACAACGAATCCTCGCCGTAATGCTGTGCGCACTATTGGCCTTCAGCGCGGCTTTCTACTTTCCCCAGCAGCAGGCGAGAGCGGATACCATTGACAATATCGTTAGCGAACTGAATAAGGTTTATACAATGTTGAACGAAGATCCGGCGGGCAAGAACGCCGTAAATAATGCCAAGGAAGAAACAGCAGCGCTCCCGAGCGATCCTGCCAGTGATCCGTGGCCGGCAGTTTTTAGCCTTCTGCCTACTACGGCTTTTGAAGCAAATTTTGGCGGAGGAGATAATGCCAAACAGGCAATCGTAAACCTGCTTCGTGACGCCGCCGCCCTTACCTATTCAACCGACGGCGCCGCCCTCAGGACAGAACTGGGAAACTTCAAGACAACTCATCAGGATACTGTTAATAAGATACTGGAAAGCGGTTTTACTACGGTTGACGAACTGTATGATTTCTTGTTTGTAAAAGCGAAGGCCAAGGCGCCGGATGCGCTTTCCGGCCTGACTTCAACAGATCTCAATAAAATATTGGCAGGCAACTACACGGACAGCGTCAAAAACTGGACGCGCGAGGCCCTGAAACTCTCCGACACTGCATTCTTTGGCGGCAAGTTCCAGACAAAACTTGGATTAATCGGCTGGAGCATAGACAGCCTGGTCGATGCCAAGGAGGAAATACGCAAGGTGGTTGATCCGGACTACAAGGCCGAAAAGGCGCTGCTTAAAGCTTACGTGCGTTCCGAAAGCAAGTTTTATAAGGACGGCAATCCTCTTTCGGCCGTTTCCCTGTCTGCGGGCTGCAGCACGCCCTGCGAGCTGCAGCTACTGGGAATTAATCCGGACAGTGACATCGGTTCAGTTATAAATCTTTTCTTAAAATGGAAAACCGGCGCTGAAAGCATCGCCAAAGTAGAAGGCGGAAACCTTAAAGCCGTGGCCGCAGGCCAGACCACACTTATTGCCTACAAAAACGACCCGGCTACCGACTGGATCTTCAAGGGCACGGTCACAGTCAGCGCCCCATCGGGCGGTGGTGGCGGCGGTCCAGGGCCAACACCTTCGCCTGTTCCTTCTATTGACGAAACGCTGGAACAACTGGCAGCCGGAGAAATCACCCCCGAACAAACCGCCGGCCAACTGTCTACCATCGTGTCCGAACTAAAGCCGGAGGAAATCACCGGTGAAGTAAAATCTCAGATTCAAGATGCCGTATCAACCATCATGGAAAAAGCCGGAACAATACCGGCAGACGGACTCGCTACCACCACTACGGGCCAGTCAACGAGGGTTGAAGTCGGCACGGAGGCAATCGCGGCCGCACTGGCCAGGCTAAATGCAGTAAACCAGGAACTGGCAGCCGTACTCAGCCTGGAAGGTATTGAACGGCCCGAAATAAATGTGGTCCTGAATCTGTCGGACGTAAATACCAAAGTGTTAATAGTGCGTTATCCACGTGAATCCTTACCTGCTGATGCAGACCTGGAAGTAATTTCCCCGGCGGCTAAAATAATCATCCAGGGCAAGAAAACAACCACTGCCTCTATAGGAAATCTCCTGGCCAGCAGCAGTGCTTCCTGGCTTGCCGCGGCGGACAATGCGGCTCAACAGGTGGAAGTTGAGATAAACACCCTCAGCACTCAGGAAGTCAGCCCCTTGATTTCCAGGCTGCCTTCCACCGCTGCCGAAAAGATGACCTTAGCCGGCAAGGTTGTCCGGGCAGAGGTTAAAACAGTAAGGGGAAATACTTCCAGCGCTTACACCGGCCCCGTCAGGATCAAGCTCTTTTATGAGCAGTCCAGGGTGAAAGACACCGAGTTGCTGGGTGGTTACGCCTATAACGAAACCACTGGCAAATGGGACTACGCCGGCGGCAAAGTCAACACCAAAGAAAAAACAGTGGCAGTAAAAAAATCCGGCCTTAACAATTACGCTGTCATGGAATATGACCGTACTTTCTCCGATGCGGCCACCCACTGGGCAAAAAGGGAGATCAAAGTAATGGCGGCCAGGCATCTGGTAAAGGGCAGCGGGGCGGAAATCTTCTCCCCCGACAGGCAGACTACCAGAGCGGAATTTGCCGTCATCCTGGCCAGGATGATGAACCTGGCTGCTGATCCTGCCGCCGCCGGCCGGTTTGCCGACATTCCGGCCAATGCCTGGTACCGGGGAATGGTAGGCGCAGCCGCCAAAGCAGGGCTGGTTGCCGGAACCGGCGCAACCACTTTTGCGCCAAACGACCCCATTACCCGTGAACAAATGGCGGCCATGATCACCCGCCTGATGGCCAAACAGCCCGGCGGCCTGACCATCACAGACCAGGAGGCAAACAACATCCTGGCCGCTTTAAGTGATGCTTCCGCCGTCTCCTCCTGGGCACGCAAAAGCGTAGCCCTGATGGTAAGAGAAAATGTTATGAACGGCCGCCAGGTCAACACCTTCGTGCCGGCAGGAAAATCCACCCGGGCCGAGGGAACGGTAGTTCTCTACCGGGTGTCAAACAAAATATAAGTCACCCTGACCAATCTTCCGGCAAGCAAGGCGGCAGGTTTTTAGACCTGCCGCCTTGTGTTTTCCGGGGAGTTATTCACGCCGATGTTCCGTCTATAAAAGCCCGCCCGCATAAACCGCTTGAGCAGGGCGGCGCCTTCGGCCCTGGTGGCGGTAGCACGGGGGTTGCCTTTGGAAGCAACCGCCACTTTGCTTGAAGCGGCCAGGCTCAGGGTCACGTCGATCCGCTACTCATTGAAGCCTTTTCAGCGGCTACTGGTGGCCTGTTTTTCGGTTTGAAAGAGTAGTCCCGCGCGGCCATCTGCGAACTGAAGCCGTTTTGCCAAATCAATATAAAAAAGCTCAACAAGGGCCGAAACACCGTTTTGTGCATCGTCTGTTGATAACCGGAAAGAAAAAAATAAAACCCCCTACTGTTGCGATCAGAAAGGCTGCTATTGTCAAAATGGCTGCTTTTAGAAAGTTTTTCAGCTAAGGTTTAATAATCCCTCTGTAAAACTATTTCTGCTCAAGCGGGTATAACACCCCGGGCAAATTTTGTCTTTGCTCTCTGACGATTTTAATTTTTTTACGCTACTATAAGCCTGGCACGTAAAAACGACATTATCTCAACCTACTCTGATCCTCCATACCGATATCAATACGGTACGCTTCGGATCGTTTTAACTAAATGTTTTACAATTTAGCAAACTGATTGGTTTGAGCTCCGGTAAGTTTTAACAGGACGCCTAGTTTGCAGAAATCATCTTTTGATCCCTGCTTGTAAAACTTGAATTCTTTATAATCAGGTAGCGGTCTTTTAATTCGAGCAAACCTTCCTTGCGCATTTTTAAAAGCGAACGGGTAACCGTCTCACGGGATGTGCCAGCCAGGGATGCCAGCTCCTGATGGGTAAATTTCAATTCTACCTTTATACCTTCCGGGGAGGAAACACCGTACATCTTTCCCAGTTTTGCGATTAAATTGACAATCCTCTCATACGCATCATTAAAAACGAGGTTTTCTATCCTCTCGTTAGCCCATCTTATTCTCGCACTTAACGTTTTAATGACATTCATTGCGAACGCAGGAGTGCTGTGAATAAAACTCATAAATTCTCTACCCTCCATCTCCAATAAAATGCTTGGCCCGTTAGTCTGTGCCGAGGCCGAACGGTCATAACCATCTATAAGGGCCATCTCGCCAAAAAAATTACCTTTTGTCATTATATCAAATGTAATTTCACGGCCGTCCTCAGTAATGCGAAATATTTTAACTGAACCTGATTTTACAATATAAAACTTGTTGCCCTCGTCTGCCTGAAAAAAGATTATACTATACCGGGGATAAAACCTCTCCGAAAAGCAGGATGAAATCTTCTTCAGGTCGTCCTCGCCGATATTAGCAAACAGGTCAATTGCTTGCAAAAAAGCAATGCTATCCATTATTTCACCATACCTTATCTATTAACACTTTGTATACAGGTGTTTTTTCTTAAAAAGTATAACCGTGTCAATTAAACCGTGTATACCATTGCAACAAATGTTGGCCGAGTTTTAAGAAAAGAGAGCTGCATATGTTGTTTCAGGTCCGGAGATATCAGACAATACCGGGTCAAACCGGTTTCAGGCTGCTTTCCTTTATGATGATTAAGAAGACATAAGCTTTTTACTAAAATTAGACTCTCCTACTAATAAAGTGGTTAATAGGAAAAAGTTCGCTATATTGCTATCAGTTCTCTAAAAAGAACAGAAATCCTTCATTAATTTCCTAATTTCCTGGAAATACTTTTTTTCTCTAAAAATAAAAATCAGGATAAATTTTCCTTGGTCAAGGTGAAAATCTTTACCCTTTCGACCAGTCCCCTGACCTGGGTATCCCCAAGATCTTTTATTTTCAGCCTGCCGGAATCTCACCGGGCTGGACAGCCCGCATAGTATTTTCGCTGATAATTATCCGGGTCTTGTATTCTTTGTTTAAACTCTCCTGAAAATCAACTTGCATCAGGGAGGTCAACTGCCTACGTGCTCATGTTCGCCTCTTACACTTGTACGAACTCGTTCACCC
>DMZI01000029.1 GCA_003485325.1 Desulfotomaculum sp. | reverse complement strand
CATCAAACCTGGGGATGTTGTACGGGGAAGCAGCGCCCGCGGTGAAATCAAATGCAAGGCCAATGTCCTGCCCATTGTGAAACCGTTGAAAGTAACCGGCAGCATGGTTGAAATTGTTGGCATGCCCTGGCACTGGGGCTATCAGGGTTTAGGTCCCGGAAGCACTGCCAACGATTTAACACCCTATATTGGTGATCCAAATACAAATATCCCAGAATATAAAGCCTTCCTTTGCAATATAAGAAAGGCATAATGGAGGTGCAAAAATGCCCAAAGGTGTCCTAGTGGATGTGTCCCGCTGCATTGGCTGCAGAAGTTGTCAGGTCGCCTGCAAATCATGGAATGATTTGCCTGCCACGCCAACTGGTTTTAATAACAGTTGGGATAATCCCCCGAATTTAACTGCCACCAATTGGACGCGGGTAGGCTACCACCTTATTGAAAAAGAGGGCCAGTTAAAATGGCGTTTCGTCAAGACACAGTGCATGCACTGCAACGAGCCGGCCTGTGAATCGGCCTGCTTTACCCATTCTTTCGTGAAGACAGAAGAAGGCGCGGTAATTTACAAGCCAACAGTACTAGACCAGGATTATTGCGTTGGCTGCCGCTATTGCATGATTGCCTGCCCATTTTCAATCCCGAAGTTTGAGTGGGACAAAGCTTTTCCCTTCGTCCGCAAGTGTAAGTTCTGTTACGACCGCATGAAAGAAGGAGACAAGCCCGCCTGTGTGACGACATGCCCGACCAACGCCCTGCAATTTGGAGATAGAGAAGAAATACTTGCTGAGGCTCATAAAAGACTTGACAGTAACCCCAACTACATCAAACAGGTTTATGGCGAAAAAGAATACGGGGGCACTTCCTGGATGTATATCTCCGACGTTCCCTTTGAGGACCTTGGTTTCAAGACAAATGTTTCCGAGAAATCAATTCCTTCATATACCTGGAACATCCTCAAGTGGACTCCCTGGATCTTTGTTGGCTGGGGGGCAATCCTGACTGCATTATATACTTATAACAAAAGACGGGCCGAAGTTCATCATGAGGAAGAAATGTATGCGCCTGTCCAAGATGAGGAATAAGGAGGTGCTCGTTTAGGTGAACTATAAAATCTGGCGTTTTGGAAAGTGGCAGTTCCGGCTCACGTCCACAAGATATGTTTTAATGGCTTTAGTAGCAATTATGGTTGTCGCCGCAGTCTTCCGTTTTGTCCTCGGTCTTGGGGCAGTCACCAATTTAAGTGACGAATGGCCATGGGGACTGTGGATCGGCTTTGATCTGCTCTGCGGAATCGCATTGGCCGGCGGTGGTTTCAGCACGGCGTTGATCGTCCATGTCCTGCACAAGGAAAAATATGCGCCGATTGCCCGTGCAGCGCTTGTAACATCCATGCTGGGCTACATAATAGCCCTGGTCAGCCTTCTGTTTGACGTCGGAAGGTGGCATAACTGCTGGCGCCCCTTCTTTTTCTGGGGATACCACTCTGTTCTGTTCGAAGTATTCTGGTGTATAGCTCTGTATACATTAGTTCAAGTCCTTGAGTTCGGAGATATTTTCTTTGAGAGGGTAAAGTCCCGCCCGTTGAAAGGCATCCTGGAAAAAGCAATGCCCTTTTTGCTGATTTTCGGAATTATCCTGCCTACCCTGCACCAGTCGTCGCTGGGTTCGCTCTTCGTGGTGGCGGTAGACAAGCTTAATCCCTTATGGTGGTCGATGATTATCCCGTTCTTCTTTGTCTGGTCAGCTTTCTTCCTTGGACCGGCAATGGTTACCTTTGAAGGTTCGCTGGCTGCAAGGGCTTATGGGAGGCAGCCTGAAACAGAGGTTTACCAGAGCCTTGTGAAGGTTACAATGTGGATGATGATCGCTTACCTGATTGTAAAGATAATTGATCTGAACTACCGCGGCGTTTTCTCCCTCGCTTTCAACGGTTCTTTCGAAAGCAATATGTTCCTTCTCGAAATGATCGGCGGGATTATTATCCCGATTATAATGTATGCGATTCCCTCCATCAGAAAAACTCAGGCAGGAGTTGCCGCAGCTTCGTTTTTGGTGGTTGCCGGTGTGGTCTTTAACCGAATCAATGTTAACTTTACCGGGATGGCCAAAGCTGTTGGAGGAAGCTATTTCCCAAGCATCTTGGAATGGCTGATTACCCTAGGATTCTGGAGCCTCCTGGTCCTGGCCTACTGCTTCATAGCTGAGAACCTTGCCATTCTTCCTAAGGAAGAACATGCGGGAGCAAAAAAGAGTATAGCCGGTTAGTTTTCGTAAAAGAACACAAAAAAGCAGGACGCCTGAAAAAAGGCGTCCTGCTTTTTTTATTAATTTTTATTAATACTTATTAATTTCTACTATTTAACTCTTTTGATTAACTTCCTGAACTGCAGTTATATCCTTTTTTATCTCTTCTTTTATCTCATCGGTAACTTCTGTAACTTCGCTCATACTTGAAACAGTAGCCCTGCGAAACTCGTTTAGTGTCTTGCCTAGAGACTTCCCAACTTCGGGAAGTTTTCGCGGCCCGAAAATAATCAAAGCTAACACCAAAATTAAGATAAGTTCAGGCATGCCCAGACTGGGAAACATAAAACCACCCCTTATGTCATTTTCAAAACAATAAACAGATCATACCTAACATAATTATAATTCGTTGCAGAAGATCGAAACTCCTGCATCCTTTAAATTATTTCGGCAAACGTTTTAATGATTCTTTAACAGGAAAAAATTCCGACCTGTGGATTGGCGAAGGACCGTAGGAAGATAATACCTTCAGATGTGAGGCGGTTGGGTAACCTTTATTTGTACTGAAACCATATCCAGGATAAATTTGGTGGTAAACCTGCATAAGGTGATCACGGGTAACCTTTGCCAGTATTGACGCCGCCGCTATAGAGGCGCTTAACCCGTCTCCGCCGACAAGAACCTGCTGGGGAAACTGCAACTCGCCGATATATGCCCTGCCGTCTATAAGCACGTAATCGGGAGCAACATTGAGGTTTTTAACCGCCCTTTTCATAGCCAGAACAGATGCCCGGTGGATATTTATACATTTTATTTCACAAACTGTTGCCAAACTCACGGACCAGGCAACAGCAGCCTTTTTAATCTGTAAAGCAAGCGTTTCCCTTTTTGCTGCGGAAAGCTTCTTTGAATCATCCAGCCCGTATAGTCTGATATGCTCCGGCAAGATAACCGCCGAGGCGACTACAGGGCCTGCCAAAGGGCCGCGGCCGGCTTCATCAACACCGGCTATAAAAGAATAGCCTTTTAATCTGAGCTCCTTTTCATAACTGAGCAGGCTGTTCAGTTTTGCCTGAAGTGCGGCAAGGTCTTTCTCTCTCATTGGGGACCTCCAGAGTAATCCGGCCCAACTTCCCTTCTTTGAACTCCCTTAAAATATGATCTGCGGTCCTTAACCTGTCAACATTACCGCCGGCAGTTAAAAAGCCCCTTTTCTTTCCGATCAGTTCGATAAGATGATCAGCCCCTGGATAAACTTCATCTATCCCGAAGCGTTCTTTTATCAAACCGGGTTTGTTTAAAATAATCCATTCAAGCAGCCATTGGGATACTTCCCCAGGATCAAAAACCTCTTTTTTTATTGCGCCTGTGGCAGCCAGTTTCATAGCATGGTCTCTGTCGTTAAGTTTTGGCCACAAGATTCCCGGCATATCGAGCATTTCCAGCTCATCACCGATGGAAATCCATTGCGGGCCCCGTGTAACACCGGGATACTGGCCGGTACGCGCGGGCTTGTATCCCGCCAATTTATTGATAAACATAGATTTTCCGACATTCGGAATGCCTACCACCATACATCTTGGCAATGTGCGCCTGAGGGACTTTCTTTTTAACAACACTTTTTTTTCTAATATTGAACTGAGAGAGTTTATGACAACTTTTATACCGCGCCCGCTGATCAGATCGACCGGCATCGCTTCTATGCCATTAATCTTAAACCACTTTACCCATTTTTTTGTATGCTGAGCATCAGCCAAATCGGCTTTGCTCAGCAATACAATAACAATCTTATCACCAAGACGGGATGTTATGGAAGGATTATTGCTGCTGGCGGGTATCCGTGCGTCCAGCATCACAAATACTGCATCCACAAGTTTGAGGTTCTTTTGCAGATCTTTCTTAGCCCTGGCCATATGACCGGGAAACCAATTAATATTTGAGTCAGACATATTTAATATTATAAAAGCCTGGCCCTGTTAAAAGGCCAGTATATTAATATAGCTTTGCCGATTGCGTTTTCTTTGGGCAGCGGCCCCCAAACCCTGCTATCTTCGCTGTTCGGGCGGTTATCCCCAAGCATGAGGTAACATCCATTAGGAACTACAACAGGTCCAAAATCATAAAAACTCAAACCCTTGGGCAGGTATTTTTCAGGGGTTTCCTTTCCATTTATATAAAGACGGTTGTTTTTCAGGGTTACCTCCTCACCTTCAAAGCCAATCAATCTTTTAACATAGTCTTTACGAGGGTCGCGGGGGTACTTAAAAACTATAATATCCCCTCGCTGAGGTTCGCCAAGACGGTATGCAATTTTACTGACGATTATTCTGTCCCCTACTAAAAGAGCAGGTTCCATTGATTGTGAAGGTATAAAGAAAGGAGCCAGCAAAAATAACCTGATTATTGTAGCCAGAATAACGGCAATTATTACAGATTCAAGTATCTCAGGGATCACAAGCCTTTTACTGTCTCCTGCAGAACCCTGGCTGACAGGTTCGTTTTTTTCCTTTTCCATTGCATACCCCTTCCATTTGAAGATAAAAAAGGGACTGTCCGGCAGTCCCTTTTTAGACTAATTAAGCTTTCTCCCGAATGCGGGCATTTTTGCCTGTAAGACCACGCAAGTAATACAATCTCGCCCGCCTCACGAAACCCTTTCGAATAACTTCAATCTTTTCTATTTTTGGAGAATGAAGAGGAAACGTTCTTTCAACCCCTACTCCATATGAAACCCGGCGTACCGTAAAGGTTTCCCCTAACCCTATACCCCGGCGCCTGATTACAACTCCTTCAAAAACCTGGATTCGTTCCCTGCTGCCCTCAATTACTCTGACATGAACTCGTACTGTGTTTCCCGGTTTAAAACCGGGTAGATCTTTTTTTATCTGCTCCTGTTCAAAAGATTGCAGAAGATTCAACCTTTAGCCCACCTTTCCCGGGTCTGTTTCTTTTTTGTGACTCTAAATAACAACGAATTATTATAACACAGGGTATTATAACCCTGCAAGCAATAATTCCCTTTTGCGGCAAAAAGAAAAGCTAAACCATCGTATACCCGCCACTAACGCTGATCGCCTGTCCCGTAATAAAACTCGCCCGATCAGAACAAAGGAACACAACCATATCAGCAATATCCTGAGCAGTACCGAGCCTTCGCAGGGAATATGCTTTCCTGGCTTTCTCCCTGATTTCAGGAGTAAACAGACCAGCCATCTCTTTCCACAGGCTAAATTCTCCGTAACTGCCTTCCTCTACCGGAGGCGTAGATGCAGGGCAAACTGAGTTGACATTAATTTGATAACGCCCAACCTCTCTGGCCAGAGCTTTGCCTAAAGCTATGACACCGGCTTTACAGGCACCGTATACCGCTTCTTTATATTCCCCCACCCTGCCGACGTCCGAAGCAAGATTAACTATCTTTCCGGATTTTTGCCCAATCATCACGTCAAGAACAGCCCTGGAACAGTTAATCACACCCCATAAATTTATGGCAATTTCTTTTTCCCAGTCCGAGCGGGGTTTTTCTATAAACAAAAGGTCCCTTGTCCAACCCGCGTTGTTTACCAAAATATCGATTGTCGGAAAAAAGTTCAGAACCTTTTTTACCATCGCCTCTACTGAATCATTATCAGTTACATCAGTTTTAATTGATATAACCTTGCCGCCAAATGATTCGATTTCACTTTTAACTTTGTCGCCCTGTTTCTCATCTATATCCGCAATAATTACGGCGGCTTTTTCCCTAGCCAGGGTATGCTAGCCAGGGTATGCGCAATGCTCCGCCCGATATTTGAGCCCCCGCCTGTCACAACAGCAACTTTATTATTCAGGCCTAAATCCACCCGTGCTTTCACCCTCTCATTTTACCATAATTAATACATAAACCAACCTCCGCTGATACAAAGACATGAACCGGTAATGAACCCCGCTTTTTCGGAGCATAAAAATAAAATGGCATTAGCCATATCCTGAGGAGTACCATCCCTGCCCAAGATTTCCTGGCTTCTAATCTTTTGGAAGTATTCGGGCGGCTGCAGTTTATCCATAAAGGGATTATAGGCGAGGCCAGGCGCCACAGCATTGACATTTATATTAAATTGACCAACCTGGCGGGCAATAGCCCTGGTCAAGCCCTGGATACCCGCCTTGGCCGTAACGTACGCTACTCCTTCTTCCTCGCCTCCCAACCAGGCGAGTACAGAGGACATATTAACTATTTTCCCGTATCTCTGTTTCATCATAGTTGGAATGACTGCCCGGCAGCAATTAAATACTCCCTTTAAATTGGTGTCGATTATTAAATTCCAGCTCTCATCATCCATCTCCCACACGGGTGAAGGTTTATCAATCCCGGCATTGTTGACCAAAATATCAATCCTGCCCCACTCCTTTAGGGTCTGGTCAACCATGCCGCCAACCTGTCCGGGTATCCGGACATCGCATTGAATTCCCAATGTCTTTACCCCGTACTCATTCATTATCTCACTGGCCACTTGCGCCGTCCTTTTAGCATGAGCGTCGCTGACAACCACATTAGCCCCTTCTTTTGCCAAACTCCTGGCTGTTGCCTGCCCTATTCCCGCTCCTGCCGCAGCTGTAACAACGGCTACCTTACCTGAAAACTCACCCATTTATTTTTCAGCCCTCACTTCTTCTATTAATCTGTCTTTTTAAAAAAATATTACTATAATTAAATAGAGTCAAGATTTTATTTAAGGGGGCATTTCACAGGTTGCCGGGTTATCTCACTGAGTTTTATGGAAGGACCGGCTGCGTACGCTGCTGAACGCAAAAAGTATACACCCATGCCTTAAGAGATAAAATAGGCGTGGCTTTAGCCGGTTTAGATATGCCGGCCTGGAAACCACTCTTTTGTCCATAACCGCGGGGATGATCGCACTTGGGTTGACACCCGCAGGAAGATTTCCGGCGTACGGGGACGGGGCTTTGAGAGCAAAAACGGCACAGGGATTTTTGACGCAAAAAAACAGCCGCCCACGCCCTTGAACTGGCCAGAATAATCAAGGCAGGCAAAAAAATAACAGCACAGGACCAAGCCTGCAAAAATAATTGTGAACCATCGGCTTGGCCGATGGTTCACGTGACTTTTATTTTATTTTCCTTTATAAGCGGGTTTTCTTTTTTCAAGAAATGCGTTAACGCCTTCGCGCATATCTTCACTGTTCAGGATCATTGCGAAATTTGCCGCTTCAAACTGTAACCCGGTTTTTAAAACCGGATCGTAGTTAACGGAACGCATGGCTAATTTGACACCATAGGGACCGTTTTTCATTATCTTCTTAGCCATTGTAACAGCAGCATCCTTTAACTGATCCTGGGGAACAACCTTGTTCACCAAACCGATACGGTAAGCTTCGTTGGCGTCGATCATCTCACCGGTAAGAATCATCTCCATTGCCCTGCCCTTGCCGACAAGGCGGGTCAAACGCTGTGTGCCGCCGTAACCGGGCATAACGCCAAGCGTTACCTCGGGCAGACCTACCTTGGCATTTTCAGAAGCTATTCTGATTGTGCATGCCATGGCCAGTTCCAAACCCCCGCCAAGGGCAAAACCGTTCACAGCTGCAATAACGGGTTTTTCCAGGCTTTCTATTTCATTCATGATACCTTGCCCGCGCAGGGAAAAGTCATAAAATACAGTTGGTTCAACATTCAAAAACTCACTAACGTCCGCCCCGGCAACAAAAGATTTCTCACCCGCTCCTGTTAAAATGATTACTTTTACGGCATCGTCTTTACCCGCTGCGGCTATTGCGTCATAAAGTTCTGAAATAACATCATAATTTAGGGCATTCATGCTCTTTGGACGGTTTATGGTAATTGTTAAAATTCCTTCCGTGTTCTCTTCCAGAAGATATTTGTATTCTGCCATTTCTCACCCGGTCATGAAATAATAACCGGGTTTTCCCCCTCTCTTATGTTTAATTAAATAAAAAACAATAAAAAGTTCTTCGGAGTAACCTCACCCCTTCCAAACCAGCCTTTTCTACATGGTTTTCTCCGTTTGCTTTACGATCTCCTTTTAATAATAATTTTTTTTATAATAGCGGAAATTATTTTAGTTTGATTTTTCCCGTCCTGGGAATTAATTATGATAAAATATACTTTATAAACAGCTGGGGGGTAGAGAACTTGGATGCACGTGAGATGTCGGCAAGGCTATGCAGCTGGCTGCAGGACGAATTAGTCATGCGAAACAGCCGTGGTTATGTCTTTGGTCTAAGCGGAGGTATTGATTCCGCTGTTGTTGCTGCCCTTTGTAAAAGCGCCTGCGGGCAAAATGTTCTGGGGTTAATTATGCCCTGTCACAGCGACCACCAGGACGAAAAAGACGCTGAACTTATAGCGGATTCTTTTAGCGTCAAAACAAAAACAATAATCCTGGATAATATTTTTGATCTTATGGTAACAAATCTTACGGGGGAAGAATACCATCCCGGCAATAAAGATACAGCAATCAGCAATATCAAACCGCGTCTTCGCATGATAACTTTGTACTTTTTCGCGGCACGGAACCAGTACCTCGTTGCTGGGACCGGCAACCGCAGCGAACTGACGGTTGGTTACTTCACAAAACATGGGGACGGTGGCGCTGATTTGCTCCCTATAGGAAAGTTGGTTAAGTCACAGGTTTGTGAACTCGCCGAATATCTGGGCGTCCCCAAAAGTATTATAAAAAAACCGCCGTCCGCAGGCTTATGGAAAGGACAGACTGACGAAAGTGAAATGGGGATAACTTACCAGGAACTTGACGAGTTTATCCTTACCGGAAATGCCGACGATAGGGTGAAAGATGTTATTAACAACCTGGTCAACCGGAGCGCCCATAAGAGATCACTTCCGGTTCTGCCGCCTTTTTAAAGGAGGTTATAATTATGTCCGGTCATTCCAAATGGTCAACCATAAAGCGGAAAAAAGCTAAAACTGACGCCCAGCGGGGTAAGATATTTACGACGATTGCCCGGGAGATAATCATGGCTGTACGTCAGGGCGGCGCCGATCCAAATCAAAATACACGATTAAAGGCCGCTATTTTACGGGCAAAGGAAGCCAATATACCGAATGAAAACATTGAAAGAGCAATCATGCGGGGCTCCGGCGCCTCCGGTGAAGGAGATTACGAAGAAATTGTGTATGAGGGATATGGACCCGGCGGAACGGCAATCATGCTTAACATTGTAACTTCCAACCGCAACCGCACGGCTGGTGAAATCAGGCGCCTTTTTTCCAGAAGCAACGGGAACCTTGGTGAAACGGGCTGCGTCTCCTGGATGTTTGAGAGAAAGGGATTAATTGTAATCGAAAAGGAAAACTTTAACGACGAGGAAGCCTTAATGGCAATTATCCTTGATACAGACGCCGAGGACATGAAAGAAGAAAAAGACAGCTATATAATTACAACTTCACCCAGGAACCTTAAAGAAGTAAAAGACACACTCACCCGGCAGGGAATACCGCTGGCTATGGCTGAAGCAACTATGATACCTTTAAATACGGTCAAGCTCGGAGAAGCTGAAGCCGAACAAATGTCGATCTTAATTACCGCCCTCGAGGAGCATGACGACGTTCAGGAAGTTTTTACAAATTTCGAACAGGATGAATAAATAAGGTTTTGCATAACGGTATCCGCCAGCCAGATATTGGCAATAATATATAAACGACTCTTTTTTAAGTGGAGTGTTTATATGTTAAAAAAACTTTTTTACCTATCCCTTGGTATAGCAGGAAGCCTTTTCATAGCAGCAGCTGTCTACTATGGTATGATTCTTTTTCGAGAGCCTGCCGCTAGGCCGCTTCTATCTTTGTCATCTTTCGAAGGGGTATCAAATCAAATATTTATTCGGGACGATAATTTTATCCGTGAAGAATATGAATATCTTTGTGGAGATATCTATATAGTTTACCTCGGAAAGCCTGCCGATGATCTGACAGGTATAACTTATAACAAACTGAGAAACAGATACCCGGCTGAGGACGGGTGGTCAGTGGAAAAAATTGAAAAAACAGTGGTCCTGAGAAAAAAATGCAATGAGTTCTGCCCGGAGCATAAAACTTACCGGCATTTGGGAATCGCTGAAGGTCGCCTTGCTATTTATCAGGGTCCTTTAGGATGCAACAAAGAACTATTAAAAACTGAAAACCTCACGGTTGAAAACTTACCCGTAAAATTTCAGATAAAATTGGAACAGGCAATGGCTTTTGAAAAACAGGAAACTGACGTACAGGATCAACTAAGAAAAGAACTTGAATTTTCGAGTGAGTCTTCCCTTCAAGCAGGATTAGAAAACCTTGACGAAAGTATTATAGATTTTTAACAAACAGGGATTGTCCGGTTAGATGACCGGACATTTTCATTCCAAGAAGGAAAAATAGTCCAGGCTGTGGAACTTTAGTAAAGTATTTTTAAAAAAGAGGCCTGGAAAATTGCGTATTATCGGTATTGATCCGGGTTTGGCGCGGATGGGTTTTGGGATAGTCCAGATGACGCCCAAACAGCTTATACCGGTCGAATATGGATGCATACAGACAGATATAAACCTGTCTGCATCTTCGCGCCTCAAACAAATCTACGAGAATCTGCAGGAGATACTGCAAGTTCACCGCCCCTCCCATTTTGCAATTGAGAAATTATTTTTTAATAAGAATACAAGAACTGCTTTATCCGTGGGAGAGGCACGCGGTATAGCGCTCTTAGCGGCATCTGTTGCCGGCCTTTGTGTCTTCGAATATACACCACTGCAGGTTAAGATGAGTGTAGCTGGGTACGGAAAAGCAACCAAGAAGCAGGTTTCCTACATGGTCAAAGCTATTTTGCGTTTAAACGCCTACCCAAATCTCGACGATACAACCGATGCCCTCGCAGTCGCAATATGCCATGCACAGAGCACAATAAGCAAAAATTTAATCAACATTTGATCCTAAATTGAGGTCTGTTAAATGATTTCTTTTCTTAAAGGCATCCTGGACTCGGTACAGGATGAGATAATTATCATGGATGTTAATGGAATAGGCTTTGCAGTGCAGGCTGGCGCCTCCACAATCAGGCGCATGCCCCCTACTGGGCACGAGGTAAAGTTGTACACCTATCTTTATTCCAGGGAGGAAGGCCTATCGTTGTATGGTTTTTACGAACAAAACGAACTTGAGGTTTTTCGCCTGCTTATTGGAGTTGCCGGAATAGGACCAAAGGCAGCTACCGCTTTACTTTCATTTTTAGATCCTGAGCAGCTAAAAATCGCAGTAGCCCGGGGTGATGTCGGGACGTTAAAACAAGCTCCCGGTATTGGTAAAAAAACTGCTGAAAGAATTATACTCGAATTAAAGGAAAAGATTTTAAAAATTTTACCGTCAGAAAAAGCCGGCCTGACCAGTTTTAATACAGAAGGGAATGACGCTTTAGCCGCCCTGGTAGCCCTGGGATACAGTGAAGCTGAAGCGCAAAAGGCAATCCGTCAGGTACTTGAAAAAGGTACGGCAACTAATCTGACGGCAACTGAACTGGTACGGGCTGCTTTAAAAAAAATGAGCGTTTAAAAAGGATAGACATCCATGCCGCTAAAGTGACACCAGCAGGAGGATGAAAATTCATCAGCAAAGGGAGGGCAATGCCTTAAGCGCAATTTTGAAAGAGGCGAACATGAGCACGCAGGCAGTTGACCTCCCTAATGCAAGTTGATTTTCAGGATAGACACCCATGCCGCCAATGCAGCGCCATCAGGTGATGAAAAAGTAAGCATTCAGTAAAACCGTCCAAAGGGCACGGTGTTGTCAACAGCGAACGAATTGCGAAGCGCCGGTAACAGCAGCCGGCGAAGCGAGGGTAACCGGACAGCGGTGCGAAACCAGCGGCACACTGGTAGTTTCTTGAAGAGGCTAAATGAGATCAGAAGTATAATGGAAGCTATATTTTTAAAATTTGCCATGCCGCCTTTGCAGCATCGCTAGTCCGGTCCGAAGCAAGCCGTGCTGCTGTCGGTGCGGAGCACCGGAGTGAGCGTTGATATTACCGTGCCTATCGGATACTTATTTTCAGGATAGTAGGGAGTCTTATAATGTCAGAAAGAATTATTTCAGCTGTATTTTCTACGGAGGACCAGGAAGAAGTAAACCTTCGGCCACGCAGTTTAAAAGATTTTATCGGACAGGACAGCCTAAGGGAAAGCATAGGTGTTTTTATTCAGGCAGCCAGGGATCGCCGTGAGGCTCTTGACCACGTCTTGCTTCTGGGGCCCCCGGGACTTGGTAAAACTACTCTGGCCTGGATTATTAGCAGCGAACTGGGTGTAAATCTAAGGATTACATCCGGCCCGGCAATTGAAAGACCCGGAGATTTAGCTGCAATTCTAACCAACCTTTCACCGGGTGATGTACTGTTTATCGATGAAATTCACAGACTGAGCAGGGCTGTGGAAGAAGTCTTATACCCCGCAATGGAAGACTTCGCCCTGGATATAGTTATAGGTAAAGGACCGGGCGCCCGTTCCATCCGTCTTGACTTGCCGCGTTTCACGCTTGTTGGGGCGACAACCAGGACAAGCCTTCTGACCTCTCCATTGCGCGATCGTTTTGGTGTAATCAGCCGCCTGGATTTCTATGAATTAACAGATATAAAAAAGATTGTCCTGCGTTCAGCGGGCATACTAAAAATATCTATTGAAGATGACGGAGCGGCTCAAATTGCCTTGAGATCAAGAGGCACTCCCCGGGTGGCCAACCGTTTATTAAAGCGGGTCCGCGATTATGTCCAGGTCAAAGCCAAAGGAGTTATTGATCAAGAGACGGCTGTTAAAGCCCTTGATTTCCTCGGCGTGGATCAACTGGGCCTTGATCCTGTAGACCGAAAGCTGCTGCAAATAATCGTTGAAAAATTCGGCGGGGGTCCGGTAGGTTTGGATACTATTGCAGCGGCATTGGGTGAAGAATCAGCAACCCTGGAGGAAGTTTATGAACCGTACCTGATGCAGGCAGGTTTGCTTAACCGGACACCCCGTGGAAGAGTCGCCACTTCAAAAACATACATGCATTTGGGCGTAACTCCCGGAGATAAAAGTCAACAGCAGTTAACTATCTGGTAGGAGGTTTTTCAATCTTGCAGTTGCTTCTTCACATATGCTGCGCTCCCTGCTCCATATATCCCCTTAAACACCTTGCAGAAAACGGTATTGGTGTACAAGGTTATTTTTACAACCCGAATATTCACCCTTATCAGGAATGGCTCAGGCGAAAAGAGACTTTGGAAAGCTACTCCCGTATAAGCGGTACCAGAGTAATTTTTGATGAAGGATACCAAATGGAAGATTTTCTAAGGGAGACAGTATACAGAGAAAATGACCGCTGCCGCTTCTGCTACTATCTCCGTTTAAAACAGAGCGCCCAAATAGCGGTCAAGGAAGGCTTGGACGGTTTTACAACCACTCTTTTGGTAAGCCCTTTTCAGAAACATGACTTGATCAGGGAAACAGGAGAAACCATAAGCCGGGATTTAAACTTTCCATTTTATTATTTTGATTTTCGGCCCGGTTTTAAAGAGGCCACTTTAATCTCAAAACAATTAAAGATGTACCGCCAGCAATATTGCGGCTGCATATACAGTGAAAAGGAAAGATTTTATCCAAAAAATCTTAACAGCAGCGGTGGTGAAAAAACCTGATGCCAGGCCTGGGGGAACAGATCGGAAGGTTATTGCTGACAGCCGGTTTCTTGTTAATCCTGCTTGGCGGGCTGCTAATTGCTTTAAGTAAAATAAAATTTATCAACCTTGGCCGGCTTCCGGGGGATATTTTTATTCAAAAAGGAAACTATTCATTCTATTTTCCCATTATTACGTGCCTGTTGCTGAGTATTCTCTTAACCATTTTAGTAAACTGTCTTTTCAGGAAATAAAAGAGTGCTTAGGCTTTTGTGGCAAAAACATGGTTACCAATGCAGCCGATTACCGGAAGATTTCGTATCCACCGATCCGAAGCTATCTCAGGATTGTAAAAGAACAAGGCCCCGCCGGTCGGATCTTCGCCCAGCATGGCCTGAATCGCTGCGTTAACGGCTGTCTCATCAGGGGTAAGGTTTATCGAGCCATTGGCTACTGGAGTAAATTGATAAACATAATCATTGCTCTGCATAATTACATCTTTGACGCTTTTAGGAAAAGAATGGTTATCGACCCGGTTTAGGATAACTGCCCCAACAGCCACCTGTCCCGTAAAACTCTCGCCGCGTGCCTCCGCGTAAATTGCTTTGGCAAGCAGCATTACATCATCTCTGAAAACGCTTCCGCGGGAAAGAAATGTTGGAGAAAAACCGTTTTCCCTGCCGGGTATAATGACAATTTCACCGGGTTTGATTAAAGTACTGTGCAGTTTGTTAATCTTTATTAAATCTGCAAGAGAAACATCGAAGTCCCCGGCAATGTCTGATAATGTATCTCCGGTTTTTATCTTATAGCTGATCAGGTACCGGCATTCAGTCAAGTTTTTTTCTTCAGCCAAACATTGATAACATACGCACATAGCGATGAAAACGACGAAGAATAACATCATGGCCGATTTTAATAATCTTATTTTAATCACCTTTTTCTCCTTTCTAAGATAGATAGTCTTTACGGAAAAAACCCTGTCATTCATGTATTATATTCCATAAATAACATAATATACCTCATTGCATATATCTAATAAATTGATTAAAATGGGAGGATAAAAAAGTTTTTACAATGATCTTGCAAAAGGGGTGTCGTAATTGCGGAAATATCTTGTCTTACTTGTAATATTAAGCCTGTTATTAACTATGCCCGGAACCTTATCCGCCTTCGCCCAGCAAGAACCCGCCGCTGCCGGGGCGGCGCAGCCTGAAGCAACCGGTCTTTCCTTAAAACAGGCTGTAGATCTTGCTCTGGTCCACAGTGAATCGGTGCAAAAAGCCACCAAAGAAATTGACCGAACATATGATATACGAGAAGAAAGTAATAAAAAAATTGATTATGTGCCTACACAAACAGAAGGAGACACTGAGCTCGAAATAGCCTGGAGCCGGCTTCTCGCTGATGATCTTACCTGGCGTATGTCATCCAAGAAACTAACTATTGAACAGGACAAAGTAGCTTTGGGAACCTGTCAAAAGTATTGGGCAATTATTTCTGGCCTTGATAAAGTAAACGCCGCTCAGGACGCGGTCACAAAAGCACAGTGGGATCTTCGTATAGGGAAGGCTACTTTTGTTGTAGGAATGATTTCACAACCTACCCTTTTAGCTATCCAGGCTCAGGCTTCACAGGCTGATGCTTCCCTGACGGCAGCCAAAAATGAACTTGAGAACGCATATATATCTTTTGATCAACTTATTGGCGCTCCCACAACGGAACGGCCGAATTTGACTGATACGCTGAACTATATTCCCCTTTCCGTGGATAACCTGGATAATGAGGTAAGCAGGATAGTGGATGCAAGCCCAAGCGTCTGGCTCGCTCAGGAGTCAGTCAAGCTTCAGAGTTATTATAAGGATATGGTTATGTATAAAGGCGAATACACACCTTATGAGATTAGAAAAATTGAAGTTGAGCAGGCTGAACTGGACGCCTCAAGCGCAAAAAAGATAATGAAAGAGATTATTTACTCTTTGTATTATAATGTAAAAACACTTGAGGAAACACAGGCAGCATTACAGGAAAGCATTAAGGCGTCTGAGGAAAACCTTCGTGTCTGCAAATTAAAATTTGAACTTGGCATGGTTACCAGTGCGGATGTAGCTGCTGCACAGGCAACGCTGTCTGATTTAAAGCAAAAATATATTCAAGCCATATCCCAGCATGCTTACCTCAAGCTTGCTTTTATAAAGCCATGGGCACATGTAAGCCTTTCTACTTCTGGATAAAATTATTTATGACAACCTTTAAAAAATTGGCGATTTTTTTCGCCAATTTTTTTTTGTGAAAGGGCTATCTGCAGATGTTTTTACTAAAAGAATTTTAAAAATGATACGGGTATTGGTAAAAATATCTATTAACTTCTGATCGCCTGTTGATTATTTTAATTGTACAATTTATCGAAGCTTCTTCCACCTTCTAAAAAAGCTAATTTTTTATGTTCATAAACTTCTTGTACAGTGGCAATAATAAAAAAGATTTCTTCGCATTTTATTCCATTATGCTTTCAAAAGCAAGGTTTATTTATAAATAAAGGGAGGTTATTAGGTGACGATGTTTTTTTTGTCCTGGGCTATCGGGATTATAGCAGTTGTTTTCATTGTCTTTTTATGGGCCAAAAAAAATCGACTCAAGGCAATGGGATCATCACGAGTAGAAGAAATAAACCAGCTTATACCTGACTTAAAAGAAGAGTTCTCTTCTGAACTGACACCATCAGGTCCTTTTCCGGAGAATCAACTTCCCAAAGAGGAACTGCCGCATTCCTATGGAATCGACCGGTTGGTGCTTTTGGCCAGGGATCCATACTGGCTTTATGCTTACTGGGAAGTAACAGCAACAAAAATGGCAGAATTTACTTCAACGTATGGTACCTGGGATACTTCCTGGCCGGTGCTCAGGGTATACGACGTTACAGGCATCGCTTTTAACGGGCAAAATGCAAATCAATATATTGATATAGGAATAAATGATCAGGCAGATAACTGGCATATAAATACAGGGGAACCTGATCGAGCCTTCTGCGTGGATCTGGGAAGACAGTTCCCGGATGGCCGCTTTATAACACTTCTTCGTTCAAATACAGTTACGACTCCCCGGGCTTCTCTTTCTGACCGCGAAGATGAGGAATGGATGTGGATAGAAGGAATTTACCGTTCAATCCGCCACCAGTACGGTATAAGTTCTCCGCTTTTTGCTGAAGAAATTACCGAAAGAGCCAGGACCATACCCCTTGGGGTTAGTTCCCCCGGCCATTGGCCAGAATATTAATAAAAATGACGTTGGGAGAAAACTTTTAAATGGGGAAAAAGGGTTACCTTGCAATGGTTTTACATGCTCACCTGCCATATATCCGCCATCCGGAAAATGAATTCTTTCTTGAGGAAAGATGGCTATATGAAGCTATTACCGAAACTTATATCCCACTGATTGATATTTTCGATCGTCTTGAGAGCGAAGGCGTTGATTTTGCATTAACAATTTCTCTCTCACCTCCGCTGGTTTCAATGTTTGCTGATTCTCTGCTGCAGCAGCGCTATCTCAATCATCTGAATAAACAAATCGAGCTGGCGGACAAGGAAGCGCAGCGGACCTCATATACACCCTTTTATGAAACAGCGCTGGTTTACCGGGAAAGATTCAATCAATCACGCCGCATATTTTTAGAGTATAACTGCAACCTGGTTAATGCTTTCAAAAAATATCAGGATTCCGGAAAGCTTGAAATTATTACCTGTGCGGCAACTCATGGGTTTTTACCATTATTGATGACTGAGCCTGAAGCAGTACGTGCACAGGTTGATACGGCTGTAAATTTGCACAAAAGATGTTTCGGACGGGACCCTGCAGGTATCTGGCTGCCCGAATGCGCTTATACAGAAGGGCTTGATGATATTTTGAAAGAATTTAACCTGCGTTTCTTTTTTCTTGATACCCATGGTGTTTTGTTTGCTTCGTGCCGCCCCCGGTACGGTATTTTTGCGCCAGTTTACTGCCCGTCGGGAGTAGCTGCATTTGGCCGTGATCCCGAATCATCAAAACAGGTTTGGAGCGCAAAAGAAGGCTATCCGGGAGATTATAACTACCGTGAATTCTACCGCGATATCGGTTTTGATCTCGACTACGATTATGTAAAACCCTATATACACCCTGACGGGATCAGAATCAATACGGGATTTAAATATTACCGGATTACAGGAAACTCTCATCACAAAGAACCCTATAACCCGGAACAGGCCCGGGAAAAAGCATCTTTACACGCAGGAAACTTTATGTTCAACAGGGAGCTCCAGATAAAGCACCTTAGTTCCCTGATGGACAGGCTGCCCATTATTGTCACGCCATACGACGCCGAGTTGTTCGGGCATTGGTGGTTTGAAGGCCCCCAGTGGCTCGAATACCTGATCCGGAAGATCCGTTATGATCAGGATACCATAGAGTTAACCACACCCAGCAAATATCTTGATGAATACCCCTGCAACCAGGTTGTCACTCCGTGCGCGTCAAGCTGGGGCAATAAAGGCTATAACGAAGTCTGGCTCTGCAGGGCAAACGATTGGATTTACCGGCACCTCCATCTCGCCGCGGTGAGGATGGTTGATTTGGCCAACTCTTACCCAAATGCAAGCGGGCTGAGCCACCGGGCATTAAATCAGTCGGCAAGAGAATTGATGCTGGCTCAAAGCAGCGATTGGGCTTTTATTATGTCTACCGGGACAATGGTGGATTACGCTGTTAAACGTACAAAAACCCATCTCCAAAATTTTTTAAGGCTTTATGATGAAATTAAAAATAATAATATCAGTGAAGACTGGTTAAAGACATTGGAAGATAGAAATAACATCTTTTCAGATATTGATTACAGCATTTACAGGTCCAGACAAAAATGTCTGGCTTCTACCCCGAATAAAGGCTAAAAGTCACACTTGAGGCATTGACCTCCCTTTATTGATCAATTTTCGTCTTTCTTATGATGCTGCCGCTTCAGCAGCATGGATGTCTATTCACTATTTCGTTGATCTTTTTAACATACATATCAGCCAGGGACTCAGCTATTTCCATAGACGCGCCTTCGCTGAAGACTCTGCAAACCGGCTCTTCCGGGTCGGGAAGCACCAGGGCCCACCCGTCGTCATGAAACACTTTAACACCATCTAAAAGCTGGGTCTCTTGATCTGTATTAGTTAATACGCGTAATACACGCCCCTTCGCTTCCCAAGGCACAGAAATTTCTTTTTTGCTTACAAAAAACGATGGTATCTCATCGACAAGTTCTCCAAGGGAAAGTCCCTGTTGCACAGTAAAATTAATGATTCCAAGAAAAGCGCCTAAGGCATCGAAATTCAACAAGAACTGCGATAACCCGCTGCTGTAATTTATACCAACCTGGTCCTGGCCGAGAACTTTTTCTGTTAAATCCTGAACCGCCGTCTTGGTTCTGATAACCTTGCTGTTATACTGCATTGCTAAATTCTCAACAACCCGCGGCGCAGTAACAGGTACAAACACAGGTCCTCTTTGCGATTTTAAGATGATCAATGCAACCAGGACAACAAGCATATTATCCTGAATCAACCTGCCGCGTTCATCAACCAAAACAAGATGATCCGCATCCGGATCGATCATGACGCCGCCCCATGCTCCTTCGTCACAAACCATGCTTGAAATAACAGGCAGCTTTTCAATACATTTTTCCCAACTTAAAAGTCCGCCGGCAGGTCCGGAAAGGTTTACATTTTTAAATGTAATATTTAAGGATTTACCCAATGGAGTAATATATTTTTGTAGGTTATTCTGATCATAAGCTAAAATTAAATTAAGGCATGATTTTTTGATTAAATCAACATCTATTCCTTTGGTTAATTCCTGTACATACAGATCTGATATTTCACGGACGTGTTTTCTAAACCGGACATGAGTCATATCCACTCTAGGAAAATCATCACGGAAAAGTATATTTTCTATTTTCCTCTCGATTCCCCGTGAGATATTTCCGCCTTTGGCATTGAAGAAGAGAATTGACACATGTTCTGGATTTCTTTGAGATACTTTGACATGCACACCTCCGGCAAGAGTGAGGTTTGTGACTGCGAACCGGTGTAATGGAGTAATTACAGTTCCCAAATCGTAAACATTCGCGCCTGTTGATTGCATTCCGCTGGCCAAGGCTTCTTTCAACATTTGCGCCGGCGGATAATTATCAGCGCTTATTGCAACCCGGGATTCACCCCCCAGTACAGTACAAAATGCGGCGCCAAGACGGCAGGCCAGTTCTGCAGTAACCTCAATGTTAAACATTCCTGTAACTCCCTCTAAGCCAAAAAGCTTTCTTGACCAACAGGCGCCCCAAATAAGGCTGTTATTTACAATACTGCCGGCTTCAGCCTGCTTGTTCGGCCAGATTTTAACTTCTGGTCTTACTATACTGCGTTCCTGAAGAATAGAATCGCTGCCTATTACAGCCCCTTCATACACCTCCGAGTTCGATCGCGCTTGTACCCTGCTGCATAAAACTGCGCCCCTTATCGCTGTTCCCGGACCAAGGTACACATTATTCCATAGAACACTTTGCTTAACAGAAGCTTTTTCCTGAATAAGACACCCGGCGCCAATTGTTGTATATGGTGAAATCTTAGCTTTCGCTCCGATACAGCAACCATTTCCAATCAGGATAGGCCCTTCAAGATCGCATTCCGCGTGAAGGTCAACACCTTCCCCCAACCAAATTCCGGGACTAACCTCTCTGGCTGAAATACTCGTATTCACTTTTCCGGCTAAAACGTCATGATGGGCTTGTACATACTGTTGTATGTTACCTATATCGCACCAGTATCCAGGTAACACAACTCCAAAAAGGGGTTTCTTGTCCCGGAGCAGCAATGGGAAAAGATCCTGGCTAAAGTCAAACGATCGATCATCCGGTATATAATCCAGTACTTCCGGTTCCAGTATATAAATTCCGGTGTTTACAGTATCACTGAACACTTCTCCCCAGGCGGGCTTTTCTAAAAACCTGATGATTATTCCATCTTGTTTTGTGATTACGACTCCGTACTCCAAAGGGCAACCTACCCGTGTAAGAACCAGCGTTGCTATGGCCCCCCTCTTGCGGTGAAAAGCAACAGCCTCTGATAGATCCAGGTCAGTAAGCGCATCGCCGCTGATTACAAGAAAAGTCTCGTCAAGAAAAGCCCGGGCATTTTTTACACTTCCTGCCGTGCCCAGTGGTATTTCCTCGATAAAGTACTGCAAATTAACGCCTTGCTCGGAACCGTTTCCAAAATAACTGCGGATGAATTCAGGCTTATACTGGAGTGTAACGCCTATGTTGTAAAGTCCATGTTTTTTTAAAAGTTCCACAATATGAAGCATTATCGGCCGGTTTGCTACCGGCGCCATCGGTTTTGGCCGTCCACAGGTTATAGGACGCAGGCGTGAGCCTTCGCCGCCAGCCATTATTATAGTTTTCATTTAAGCACCTCTACTCTGAAAATAATCTTTTCACGCTACTATTAAATGAGCCCGGTAGGCACGGTTTTATGAATAAGTACCTTTTCGTCATCTGATGGGCGCTGCGTTAGCAGCAAGGATGTCTAAAACAGAAATTTTGATCAAGCCCGCGCTAAGAGCCTGCTCACACGCCCAAGAAAATGTCTTGGCTGACCTGTCGCTTCATGCCAGGGTGTATTTCTGTATTCGTTAAAAACTTCCTCATATACCTGACGTGTTTGTAAAGCTATCTGCTGCCAGTTAAACTCTTTCTGTACCTTTCTGAAGGCATTAAAACGCAGTTTCTCCCTTAGCTGAGCATCCTGCAGCAGACGAACAATTGCTTCAGCCAGGGAACCTTTATCACCCGGGTTAGCCAGAAGGCCATCAAAACCATGTTCAATAATTTCAGACAGGCCGCCGGTGTTAGAAACAACTACCGGCGTTTTAGCGGCCATCCCCTCCAGGGCGACTATGCCAAACGGCTCATATAGGCTTGGAAACACGGCAACATCCGCCCAGTTATATAGACAATTGCGCACTTCATCGTTAACGTAGCCGGTAAAATAGACCCTGTGGGAAATACCCAAAAGGTTGGCCTGATTGCGCAGTTCCATTTCATAAGGGCCTTTGCCGGCAATGACAAATTTGGTTTTTGGGCGTTGTTCGATAATTCGAGGTATGGCATCCAGTAATACCTGTACTCCTTTTTCGCGTACCAGCCGTCCAACATAAAAAACAATCTGTTCATCTGCAGCCGCGTACATATTCCTTTCTGACCTTATTTTTTTTACATTAAATCTTTCCGGCATAACACCGTTTACAATTACTCTTATCTTATCGTCCGGCGTCTGGAAGACGAAGCGGACCTCGTTTTTCATAAACTTACTGCAGCAGATCACACGCCAGGCCTCATATGCCTGCCACCATTCGACACTGCTGATATACCGCTGGATATTGTTATGCAGACCATGATTTCGTCCGTATTCGGTCGCATGGATGGTGGCTATTAGCGGCAGGTGATAAGCATGTTTTAATACTCGAGCGGCATATGCAACAAGCCAGTCGTGAGCGTGAATTATATTTACCCATTCCAGTTCATTCAACAAAGGAATAGCTTTCTCAAGCATAGCCATGTTTAACTGCATTACCCAGGCAACAAAATCATTGGAAGGCAAATGATAAGGAAATACACGATGCACATGAACGCCGTTTACATTTTCAAATTCTTTCATCCCCTGGTCCCCGCAGGTAACTAAATGGACTTCCTCTCCAAGAGAAACTAAAGATGTGGTTAAGTCATAAACATGGGGCGCTATTCCTCCCACTGCCTTTGGGGGAAATTCCCAGGAAAGCATAATAATTTTCATAATTTAAGATCCTCCGGAAATTTTTTATCTTTAAATTGTCCTGTTAATAATTTAAGTTTTTTAAGTTATTATTTTTGATTTCTGGATTTTTTATACAAAAAAAAGAACTGCCCAAACTTTTTGGACAGCTCCCCCAATTGGCAGCTAATGGTTTTTTAGTTTGCGGTCAGATTATTTTATCTTACTTATTATGGCGTCAGCCATTTCACTTGTCGATGCGCTCCCGTGAAGATCATATGTCAAATGCGCAGCTTCAACCAGCACCTCTTCAACCGCTCTCGTTATTCGTTCCGCGGCGTCATTTTCCTCAATGTGCTTGAGCATCATAATACCGGAGAGTATAATCGCCAGCGGGTTCACCCGATTAAAGCCCGCGTGCTTTGGCGCACTGCCGTGGACCGGTTCAAACACTGCAGCATCATAACCAACGTTAGCGCCCGGAGCAACACCCAGGCCACCGACCAGTCCCGCGCAAAGATCGCTGACAATATCACCGTAAAGATTGGGAGTAAGCAGAACATCATAATTTTCGGGCGCCTGCACGAGTTTCATACACATTGCGTCAACAATCATTTCTTCAAACTCAATATCCGGATAATCCTTACGCACTTCCCTGGCGCATTCCAAAAAAAGGCCGTCAGTATATTTCATGATATTGGCCTTATGCACAACAGTAACCTTCTTTCGGCTCTCTTTTTTGGCCATTTCGAAGGCATGGCGGGCTATTCGTTCCGAAGCTTCCCTTGTAATAATTTTAATGCTTTCAGCGGCATTTTTACCTACCCTGTGCTCAATACCCGCATATAAATCCTCAGTATTTTCCCTTACAACAATCAGATCAACCCGGTTGTAGCGGCTCGAAATACCCGGCAGGCTCCTGGCAGGTCTGATATTTGCATAAAGGTTAAGCTCCTGACGCAAGGCTACGTTAATACTGCGGAAACCCGTTCCTATCGGTGTGGTAAGGGGACCTTTTAACGCCACCCGGTTTCGCTTGATAGATTCCAGCACATGTTCCGGCAATGGTGTCCCGTATTCGCCGATAACTCCTGCTCCCGCCTGAACAATTTCCCATTGCACACTTACGCCGGTAGCTTCAATTACCCTGCGGGCCGCCTCGGCTATTTCAGGACCAATACCGTCACCCGGAATCAATGTAATTTTGTGTTGAGCCACTTTGATGCCTCCAACTTATTATTCATCTTTCCTCATTCAAAGTTAAAACCGCCATATTTTTTAAAATGGGCACTTAAACCGCCGTCGTTTAAGATTTTAATCATCACACCAGGAAGTGGTTTGATGGGAATAGAAACGCCACTGCTTTTATTTTTGACAAACCCCTGGGAAAGATCGACTTCCAAAACATCACCTTCGCTAATCAGATCAGTATCGCATTCAACAACCGGCAAACCTGTGTTTATTGCGTTGCGGTAAAAGATTCTGGCGAAGGATTTGGCCAAAACAGCGCTGATCTTAGCGTATTTTACGACCAGGGGCGCCTGCTCCCGTGAAGAACCGCAGCCAAAGTTTGTCCCGGCTACTATAAAATCACCCGGTGATACTTTACTGCTGAAATCGGAATCCAGATCCTCCATAACATGACTGGCCAGTTCAACCATATCCAGAGTTTTAAATTTGTATTTCCCAGAAATTATATAGTCAGTATTAATATCGTTGCCGAACTTGTGCGCATTGCCCTCAAAGAACACTTAAGTCACCTACTTTCCTAAAAATTAACTTGCATTAGGGAGTTCAACTACCTACGTGCTCATGTTCGCCTCTTGCAAAATTGCGCTTAAGGCATTGACCTCCCTTGTTGATGAATTTTCATCCTTTTAGCTGGCATCGCTTTAAGCGGCATGGATGTCTACTATAGAAATTCTCTTGGATCGGTAATCCGTCCAGTAATTGCGGAAGCTGCAGCGGTTGCCGGGGAGGCCAAATAAATGAAAGCTTTTGAATTCCCCATCCGCCCTTTGAAGTTCCTGTTGGCGGTTGAAATAACAACCTCACCGTCGGAGGGCACGCCATTATGGGTTCCGACGCACGGGCCGCAGCCAGGCGTTACAAAAGCAGCTCCGCTTTCTATCAACGTTTTAGCAATTCCTTCTTTTATCGCGTCCAGCATTATTTTCCTTGAAGCCGGGACGACAATGAGCCGGACGTCCTTATTGCATTTCCTGCCTTTTAAAATTCCTGCGGCGATCCGTAAATCCTCCAGACGGCCATTTGTACAGGTTCCTATAACAACCTGGTGGATTACTGTATCTGACACTTCCCCGACCGGGCAGACGTTGTCAACTGTGTGCGGCTTGGCCACATAAGGCTCAAGTTTACTCATGTCATATTCTTCAATTCTGAAGTACCTGGCGTCAGGATCCGGTTCCACAGGCTGATATTTCTTATCTGTATAATCACTCAACCATGATAATGTTTTTTCATCCGCAGCTATCAGGCCTGCTTTGGCGCCCATTTCAACCGCCATGTTGGAGATAGTGAAGCGGGCCTCCTGGGAAAGGGCCGAAATTGCCTGCCCTGTATACTCTACCGATAAATAAGTGGCGCCATCGGCAGTTATCTGGCCTGTAAGATATAATACTAAATCTTTTGAAAACACACCTGGAGGAAGTTCTCCATGACAGACAATTTTCAAAGTATCGGGCGCCTTAAACCACATCCGTCCTGAAATAAGCGCGGCTGCCAAATCCGTTGAACCAACCCCTGTTGAAAAAGCATTTAAAGCGCCATACGTACAGGTATGCGAATCCGCGCCGATCACCAGCGAACCGGGTCCCACAGCGCCGGTTTCCGGTACAAGCTGGTGGCACACTCCCTCCCCTACGTCGCAGGTGTAAATTTCCTTTTGCCGGGCAAAGTCCCTCATCAACTTATGGAGCGCCGATACTCCCTCGTTCGGACTGGGAGCATTATGATCAATCACAAAAATAACTTTCCCGGGATCAAAAATCTTCCCCCCCCCCATTTCCTGAAACGCCTTTATTGTCAAAGGAGAGGTGCCATCCTGGCCCATAATAAAATCTACTTCCGCTACAACAAGATCATTAGCATATACCTGGGAATTACTGTGTGAAGAAAGAATTTTTTCAATAATCGTTTGACCCAACTTGATACCTACTCTCCAAAATAGTCTTCGTAAATATACATCAATTCTTTGTCAAACAGGGGACGTTTTAAAGAAACACAATATGACCTGACTTTGGCAAGCAGTTCCTGTGCCTTAAATTCACTGAGGTGGATACCGTATTCCGCGAATTTAGACTTCAGAGCCGCTGTGCCAGAATGTTTCCCAATCACGATCTGCCGCTGCAGACCAACCTCTTCCGGGTGAAAGGCCTCATAAGTCTTGGGATTTTTCATCATTCCGTCCGCATGAATACCAGACTCATGGGTAAACATATTTCTACCTACAATTGCTTTCCAGGAAGGAAGTTCCCTTCCCGATGCGCGGGAGACATAATCAGACACCTCGTGCAGCATCTCTGTTTTGAAACATAAATCCATCTTCAGGATGTGCTTTAGAGCCATCACTACTTCCTCCAGCGCGGCGTTGCCGGCCCGTTCGCCAAGGCCGTTTACGGTTACACCAACGTAGTTTGCGCCTGCCTTTACACCGGCTACTGTGTTTGCCGTTGCCATACCAAAGTCGTTATGTGTATGCATTTCAACTTCTATTTTTGCTTTTTCAATTATTGTTGAAATGCGTTCATATGTCGTAAACGGATCAAGTATTCCAACCGTATCGCAGTATCGCAAACGATCCGCGCCGGCTTCCTTGACTGTCTTTGCATATTGGATAAGAAAATCCATATCCGTGCGGGAAGCGTCCTCTGCGTTTGCGGAAACGTACATCCCATGCTTTTTCGCAAACTCTACGGCTTTAACCATTTTTTCCAGAACCCACTCGCGGCTTGCCTGCAGTTTATAGTTGATATGAATGTCTGACGTAGAGATTGATATAGCCACAGCATCTACGCCGCATTCCAAAGAAGCCTCGATATCGCTTATTACCGGCCTGTTCCAACCCATAATGCTTGCCTTTAACCCGGCCCTGCAAATACTTGTTATTGCTTCCTTCTCATCGCCACCCATGACAGGCACGCCTGCTTCAATCTGGTGCACACCCATCTCGTCTAAAAAACGGGCAATTCTTATCTTCTCCCGGTTAGCAAAAACAACCCCGGCAGTTTGTTCACCATCACGTAAAGTTGTGTCAATAATAACAATTTTCCTTTCGCTCATTCTAATTCTCCTCTTTTTATAGATCGAGATCTTTTTCGCTTAAAAATATACCATGAAAATAGTCAGCTGAGAAGTTGTTCAACTATTAAATATTGTATACATTAAATTAATTACCCTTACCCTCGTTCCGTTTTAATGAGGATTGCCTTCTAATTTCCACCCCCATATATTCGTAAGAACCTTCCAGTCCTGTGTTGATTTTTTTAATCCTGACGACCACCTCCAGAATAGGAAAGCTATCCAGGACGGTGTTTGAAATATCCTCGGCCGCCGCCTCAAGGAGGTTATAAGACCGGCAGGTTATCTTTTCTTTAACAATCCCGAAGACACGGCTGTAATCAACAGTAAGGGAAATGTCGTCTTCACGGCCGGCCTTTTGAAGATCAAGGTATAATTCAATATCTACAACAAAATGTCCTCCCAGTTCCCTTTCCCTGGGCAATACCCCGTGATAGCCATAAAATCTCATTCCTTTAAGGATAATCCGATCCATGATCAATCCTCTTCAAAATTACGCCTTACAATAGCGTCCGCCATTTTTACCACCCGCGCCATTTCTTTTACATCGTGTACACGCACTATATCAGCGCCCCCTGCAATCGACAAAGCAACAGTCACTGCCGTACCCTCCAACCGCTGATCAACGCTTAAGTCAAGCACTTTGCCGATTACTGATTTACGGGATGTGCCTACCAAAACAGGCCTTCCTATACAGGCCAACTCCGGCAATCTTAATATTGCCTCCAGGTTGCCCTCTACGGTTTTTCCAAAACCAACTCCAGGATCTATGACAATCGCGTCACGTTTAATACCTGCTGCTTCAGCGATATCAATGCTTTCCCTAAAATAGTGAACCATCTCCCCCAGCATGTCTTTGTATTCCGTCCCCTGCTGATTATGCATGATTATAACTGCCGCTCCGTAACGGGCTACAATACCCGGCATTTGCGGATCTCCCCTGAAAGCCTGCTGATCATTTACTATCTGGACTCCCATTTCAAGACTCTGACGTGCCATTTCAGCCTTGCTGGTATCAATTGAAACAGGCACGCGTATCTTCCCCGAGAGCCTCTTTAATACCGGCATTACTCTTTCTATTTCTTCCTCAAGGGATACGGGAGTATAACCAGGCCTGGTTGATTCACCGCCCACGTCAATTATATCAGCGCCTTCTTCAACCATTTGAAAAGCCCGTTCTTCCGCTTTTCCTGGGTCTGAATAAATCCCTCCGTCAGAAAACGAATCAGGAGTAATATTTAAAATACCCATTATCAGAGTACGTTTCCCGAGATAAAGCTCCCTATCCCTGCAAGATAGTTTGGCCGGCCTTTTCTCTAAATTATTCAGTACCTTTTCAATCTGATCCGCAAGTCTTGGCAAACCGAAAGCCTGCATTTTTAATTTAAGCAAAACATCTTTGTACTGATTCAAAGTACCCATCAGAACAACATCGGTCTTGGAGGCGCTGCCGTTAATTACCCCCCTGCTCACCGCCGCTTCAGCGCCCCTAGCCAGCATTTCCTGCTTAAGAATGTTGGCCTGCACGGGAGTTAAACCGCTTATTTTAAGCACGCGAAAAACACCCTTGGGGGCCATTAAGCGACCCCCAAGTTTGTCCGCGCCAATTTCAGAAATTCGTGCTAAAGCTTCACCTTCGTTTTTAAAAAACAAATTTCTTACTTCCATTTAAACCCTTACCCTGTTTTTTTATTTAACGACCAAATTAACAAGCTTGCCCGGCACAGGAATTACCTTGATAATTTGTTTTCCCTCAATAAGTTGTTGGATCCGGGGCTGCGCGAGCACATATTCGGACATCTCTTGAGCCGAAGCTCCTGGTTTGATCTTCATCCTTTCTTTAATTCTTCCGTTTACCTGGATTACAATCTCTACCTCTTCTTCAGCCATTGCCTGCAAATCATAAACAGGCCAACTCTGCTTGTGAATGCTTCCCCTCCCGCCGATCGCCTCCCATAATTCTTCAGTAATAAATGGCGCAAAAGGCGCTAACAGTAAAAGCACATTTTTAACAGCCTCTTTTAAAACTTCAGGCTTATGATTCCCGTTTTCTTCTTTAAATTTATAGATTCCATTGACTAGTTCCATAATCGCGCTTACCGCCGTATTGAAGTTAAACCTGTCCGATATATCATCTGTAACTTTTTTTATGGTCTGGTGCGTCAAACGGTGCATTTGCCTTTCTTCAACAGTTAGTTCCCGGGGGTTCTCCTGAAGCTGTCCGGATACGCCTGATAAATGATCAGCCAAAGGCACGACCAACCGCCAAAGACGGTTTAGAAAACGGTAGCATCCCTCAACACCCTGGTCACTCCATTCAAGGTCCCTTTCCGGAGGAGCGGCAAATAAAATAAACAAACGGGCGGTATCGGCGCCATATTTTTTGATAATATCCTCCGGACTGACTACATTTCCTTTGGATTTGGACATTTTTGCCCCATCTTTGAGGACCATCCCCTGGGTGAGCAGGTTGGTAAAAGGCTCCATTACATCAACCAAGCCTAAATCATAAAGAACTTTTGTAAAGAAACGAGAATAGAGAAGGTGCAGGACAGCGTGCTCCACCCCGCCAATATACTGGTTAACCGGAAGCCACCTGTTCACCCTGGCCTTATCCCAAACGTTATTCTCTTCCCTGGGGCTGGTATAACGGTAGTAATACCATGATGAACACATGAAAGTATCCATTGTATCTGTTTCCCTCTTTGCCGCACCCCCGCAGTTTGGGCAGTTGGTCTGCAAGAAATCCGGATAATCGGCTAACGGAGACTGCCCCGTTGGCTTAAAAGCCACTTCCCTGGGCAGCAAGACCGGTAATTGGTTTTCCGGAACCGGCACAACACCGCAGTTATTACAGTAGACTATCGGAATCGGGGCACCCCAGTAACGTTGCCTGGAAATCAGCCAATCGCGCAGCCGGTAGCTCACTCTCCGGCCGCCAAGACCCTTTTCCTGAAGGTAATCTGTAACGGCCTCTATTCCTTTATTGCTGGGCAACCCGTCAAAAATTCCGGAATTGACCATGACCCCTTCTTCCTCATATGCCCCAGCCATTGTTTCGGGTTCGAGTTCCCTTTCCGGCGGTTTTATAACAATACGTACGGGCAACCCATATTTGCGGGCAAATTCGAAATCTCTCTGATCATGCGCAGGAACACCCATTACAGCGCCTGTACCATATTCATAAAGCACATAATTGGCTACCAAAACCGGCACAGACTCACTGGTTAAAGGATTCAAGCAATATGCGCCTGTAAAAAGCCCTTCTTTTTCCGTATCAACAGATGTTCGTACTATTTCGCCCAGCCTGCTTACCCGGCTGGCAAATGAACGGACGGCGTCAGCCTGTTCCTTGCCTTCGATCAGTTTTTCCACAAGAGGGTGTTCGGGAGCAAGCACCATATAGGTCACACCGAAAATAGTATCAGGACGGGTAGTAAAAACAGCTATCTCCTCATTAGAATCAGCCACATGAAATTTGATAAAAGTTCCTTCGCTTCGGCCGATCCAATGATCCTGCATTATCTTCACTTTTTCCGGCCAACCTTCGAGAAGGTTTAAATCATCCAAAAGGCGGCGGGCGTAATCAGTAATTCTAAAAAACCACTGTTCAAGCTCCCTTTTTTCTACTTCCGTTTTGCAACGTTCACAAACACCTTCACCGACAACCTGTTCATTTGCCAGAACTGTTGCGCAGGAAGGGCACCAGTTTACCGCAGCCCTTTTCCTGTAAGCAAGCCCGCGGTGATAAAGCTGCAGAAAAAGCCACTGTGTCCATTTGTAATATCCCGGGTGGGATGTAGCCACCTCTCGGCGCCAATCATAACTAAAACCAAGCTGTTTCAGCTGTCCCCGCATAGTATTTATATTTTCAGCAGTCCAATCGGCAGGATGAATATCGCCGTGTTTGATAGCCGCGTTTTCAGCAGGCAGTCCGAAGGAGTCCCAACCCATGGGATGTAATACATCATACCCCTGCATGGTTTTAAATCTTGCTATAACATCACCGATGGAATAATTCCGTACATGGCCCATGTGCAGCTTTCCTGACGGGTAGGGAAACATCTCCAGGCAATAAAATCCGGGACGCTCGCCAAAATCCCCGACTCTGTATAATTCACCAGCCTCCCAATTTTTAAGCCATTTTTCCTCAAGTTCGTGGTGATTGTACCTGTCTTTCAAACTTTTTTAGCCCCCTAAAAAACAAGTAGTAGCTGTGGTTAAATTAGAAATTTTAAAAGCCGGGCATACTTTAGCCCAGCTTTTATTAGTCCGGTTTTTAAAACTCATGGTGGAGCTGGCGGGAATCGAACCCGCGGCCTCTTCCATGCCAAGGAAGCGCGCTCCCGCTGCGCCACAGCCCCATCTGTAAGTCACCGAACCATATTATAAAGATATTATAGGAAATTGTCAATAAAATGTTCGACCCGGCAGACTATAGTTTTTAAAGCTGTTTATGAATATTAGTTATACATGTTCATGGCTTTTTCAAGGCCTTCGTTGGCAATAGTTTTTATCGCTTGCACAGCTTTTTCAACCATCTGATCGACAATCAGCGCTTCTTCGGAAGAAAAACGGCCCAATACCCAATCTGCTATCTCAAAATCCGGTTCTAAAGGCCGTCCTACACCAACACGAAGGCGAATAAAATCCTTGCTACCAACCAGGTCAATTATTGATTTCAGCCCAAGGTGTCCTCCATCCCCGCCTTTTCCGCGGATGCGCAACCTTCCAAGAGGCAGGTCTATATCGTCGCAAATAACGATCAAGTCCTGATCTGACAGCCGGAACCAGTGTAACAGGCTGAATACCGACTCACCGCTTTTATTCATGTATGTCTGTGGCTTGGCCAGAATAATTTTTTGTCCCTTTAACTCAGTGTTTGCCACCAAAGCTTTACATTTTAAACGCCAGCCGGTTGTGTTCAGCCCCCGGGCCAACCAGTCGATTACCTTAAAACCAATACTGTGACGTGTATTATAGTAAGAAACTCCCGGATTACCCAAACCAGTTATTAAAAGCATTTTTATACCCTCATATAAGTAATGTCCAGACCTTTACCCGCATATCAATAAGGCAGGGACAACTGTTTTATTTAAGGGGGGAAGCAAGCAAAATGCGTAAGAGCAAACATTTAATAAACCTGCCGGTAATAAGCCTTCAAGAAGGTCAGCGAATCGGCAAGGTTAAAGGGTTGGTAGTGGATCCATCCCGAAAATCCGTAGCCGCCTTGATTTTAGAAGAAAAGGGATTGTTTAAAGAGCAAAAATTTATTCCTTTCAGTAATGTTCACAGCGTTGGAGAAAATGCCGTAACTGTTGAACGCGGCGCCATAGTACAGAAAGGAGCCACACTTCCCGAAATAGTTAAGTATTATAAAGACAAGATTGATGTTATCGGTTCACGTATTGTCATGGAAAACGGAACCATTATAGGCCAGGTTAACGAATACTTTATAGAAATTCAGGACGGGAAAATTGCCGGTCTTGAAATATCTACCGGCATAATTAATGATCTGATGGAAGGTAAAGCATACCTGAATTCAGATTTTATCCGTACCTTGGGGAAGCATGTCACCGTTTGCACAGATGATTCAAAAAATAATTTGATTAAAAATGATGACGGCATGCAGGAAAGCGTTCGGTCATTTGCCAGCAAAGCCGGCCAAACATGGTCTTTTACCCTGGAAAAAAGCCGCCGGTTAAGCTCCGCTATAGGCCGTCCATTTAAAGGAAAATTTAAGAGATTAAATAATACATCCGCCACCATAGATGAAAAAGCCGAAGCCGAACCCGATTTAGAAATTACTACAATCACGGAAGAGCCTGAACTTAAAAAAGAAGACTAAAAATCAGTCAAACAGTTTACTTACAGAAAGGTCCTCGTGAATCCGGATAATCGCCTCCCCTAAAAGGGGAGCTACTGAAAGAACCTTAATTTTACTGAGTCTTTTCTCGGGTGACAGAGGAATAGTATTTGTTACTATTACTTCGTTAATAGGCGCTTTCTCTAAAAGACGAATGGCAGGGCCACTCAGAACCGGGTGTGTGCAGCATACGTAAATATCCTTCGCCCCCCATCTTTTTAGAGCCTCGGCGCCTTGAGTAATTGTACCGGCTGTATCGATCATATCATCTATCATGACAACGTTTTTATCTTTTACATCTCCTACAATGTTCATTATTTCAGCAACATTTGGTTCGGGGCGGCGCTTGTCGATAATTGCAATACGGGCGCCTATTCGTTCCGCAAGTTCCCTCGCCCTGGTTACACCGCCAAGGTCAGGTGAAACAACGATCACATTCTCCAGTTTTTGCTGCAGAAAATACTGGGCTAAAATAGGCACAGCCGGTAAGTGATCCACCGGTATATCAAAAAACCCCTGGATCTGGCCTGCATGCAGGTCCATTGTCACAACCCGCCGGGCTCCGCTGGCTGTAATTAAATTAGCCACCAACTTGGCTGTGATAGGATCGCGGGCTCTCGTCTTTCGGTCCTGGCGCGCATAACCATAGTATGAAAGAACTGCGGTAATCCTTCTTGCCGATGCCCTTCGCAGAGCATCCACAAGAATTAACAGTTCCATCAAGTGTTCGTTTACAGGTTGCGAGGTGGGTTGTATTACAAAAACATCTGCTCCGCGGACACTTTCGTTAATTTTGACATGAACCTCGCCATCTGAAAAACGGATAACTTTTGCCTCCCCCAATGTTACACCAAGGTACTGTACAATTTCTTCAGCCAATTCCGGGTTGGCGTTGCCGGTAAAAATCTTTAACCTTTTGTTTAACGTCATTTAATACACATCCTCTTTCGAAAAACTGTAAATTCTTGCTTTTATAATTTCTAAAGATCTTTTTCTTTGATTGTTTTTTTATCGTTGTATCCTTCAATATTTTTTTGTCTGCCCCGGGCAACACTGAGGGCATTGTCGGGTACATTTTTTGTAATCGTAGAACCCGCGCCAATTACAGCGCCCGATCCAATTTCTACAGGCGCCACAAAATTCGTGTTGCTTCCCACGAAAGCCCGGTTGCCGATTATTGTAGGCCATTTATTACTGCCGTCATAATTGCACGTAATAGTACCCGCCCCTATGTTTACGTCTGAACCCATCGTTGTATCGCCTATATAGCTCAAATGCGGCACTTTGCTTTTAACTCCGATTTTAGCTTTCTTAAGCTCAACAAAATCTCCTACTTTTACTCCCTGTTCAAGGACACAACCCGGACGGATATAAGCAAAGGGTCCTATGTTGCAGTTATTGCCAATTGAACTCTCCATGATTATCGAATTTTTTATTAAGGCGCCCGCGCCTACCTGAACATCAACCAGATGGGCCCCCGGCCCTATGGTACAATCAGGTCCTATAAAACTTTTCCCTTCAATAATTGTAAAAGGAAGTATAGTAGTATCCTGCCCAACCTCAACATCCTTGTCAACGAAGGTATTCTTTGGATCAACCACTGTTACACCGGAGAGCATCAAGTCAGTTAATATCCTCTGCCTCATGATTGATTCTACTTCTGCCAATTGACATCGGTCATTAATTCCCAAAATCTCTCTCGAATCTTTTATTTTAAATGCTGCAACGGATAGACCGGCTTTGACATATTTTTCAATAAGGTCTGTCAGGTAGTATTCTTTCTGCGCATTATTGTTTTTAATCTCTAAAAGCGCATCAAAGAGCCCTTCCCCTGAAAAAGCATAAATTCCTGTATTTATTTCTTGTACGGTAAGTTCTTCCTGCCCTGCGTCCCTTTGTTCGACGATCTTCAAAACTTTACCTGTGCTCTCACGGATAATGCGCCCATAGTTCCCGGGATCGGCAAGATCTGCTGTGAGCACTGTTGCCCTGGCTCCGATATTTTCATGGTATTCCAGGAGATTTTTGAGTGATAAATGCGTTATAAGAGGAGTATCCCCGCCAATAACAAGTAAATTGCCGCCAAACCCTTCCAGTTTTTCTTTTGTCTGAAGCAGCGCATGAGCCGTTCCCAGTTGGGGATGCTGATCAACTATACCGACGTTTTCCGGCAGGTTCTTAGCCACCATATCCCCGTGATGTCCGGCAACTATAACAATATTTTCGATCCCAGCTTTTTTTAAGGCCTCCATTACGTAGTCGAGCATGGGGCGGCCGCAGACTTTATGAAGAACCTTCGGCAACTCGGATTTCATGCGGGTACCTTTGCCAGCCGCCAAAATTACTGCTGCCCGCTGCATTAAGTCACATCACCCCAAAATTTTAATTTACCATAAATATTATACTCCTTTTTTTCACCTATTCCTTATTCAACAAAAATCTTGTTTTTCCTTTAATCTACTCAATTAACATAAAAAAGAGAGCAGCATGGCTCTCTTTCATTTAAATATCTAAATTAATTTAAAAAATTAGACCACATCTTCGTATGCCTGTAAAACGGCGCTTTGGATCAATTCCCTGGCCATCGTGGAAATTGGATGGGCAATATCACGAAACTCACCATCAGGGGTTTTCCGGCTGGGCATTGCTACAAACAGACCCCTGTTACCCTCAACCACTTTCACATCATGTATGACGAACATGTCATCAAGGGTTACTGATACGATTGCTTTCATTCTTCCTTCCCTCAGTAATTTACGAACCCTTACGTCTGTAACTATCAAAATAAGTTCACCACCTTCCTGGAAAAAAAATTATGTCTGTTTTAGATTTCTTCATCAATATCAAAAGTCCTTCAAATTTTTTAATAAATTAAAATCTTTTTTTATAAGACGATTTTCAACAAATTCTGTACTTGGACTAAAAAATTAGCCCAGTTACTGCATTTTCTGGTTACAGATAGAAAAACCTCTCCGCTTTCTAACTGTCAACAATACCGGAAAGGTTTATTTTTAGTGGTATTTATCTTAAGTAGACATCCATACCGCTAAAGCGGCGCCGGCAGGAGGATGAAAAAGTATGTATTCAGTCAAACCGTCCAAAGGGCAAGGTATTGTCAGCAACGAACGACTTGCGAAGCACCGGTAACAGCAGCCGGTGAAGCGAGGGTAACCGGACTTAAGGCGCGAGACCAGCGGCTCTCTTAATTTGTTATAAAAAGCAGTCTTAATTCCAAAGTTAACAGGGCGATGTTGTTAGTTACTCATATGCCGCCTTTGCAGCGCCGCTAGTCCGGTCCGAAGCAAGCCGTACTGCTGTCGGTGCTTAAGCATCGGAGTAAGCGTTGAAATAACTTGCCTACTGGGTTCACTTACAAAAAAGATTATTTTGAGGATAGACATCCATGCCGCTTTCAAGCGGCGCCATCAGAAGGATGAAAAAGTAAGCATTCAGTAAAACCGTCCAAAGGGCACGGTGTTGTCAACAGCGAACGAATTGCGAAGCTCCGGTAACAGCAGCCGGCGAAGCGAGGGTAACCGGACAGCGGTGCGAAACCAGCGGCACACTGGTAGTTTCTTGAAAAGGCTAAATGAGATCAGAAGTATAATGGAAGCTATATTTTTAAAATTTGCCATGCCGCCTTTGCAG
>DMZI01000069.1 GCA_003485325.1 Desulfotomaculum sp. | reverse complement strand
TCTGAAAAGCCTGCAGGTTGACTGATTCAAATACATAAAAAAGAATAGGCCGGAGAAGATAAATGGTGAAAATATCCAAATTATCCTGGTTATAAGATTGTGGCTGTTCCATCAAAGACTATTTTCATTTTTAAATAGGCTTTAGAGGGAGGTTATCCCTAGTACTGGATTTTCCTGTAAAACCGATGCTGCTCGAAACAAGAAAGAAACCATTCGACTCTAAAGATTACCTTTTCGAGTGGAAAGTGGACGGTATAAGGTGTCTGATGTTTTATGACGGCATAACCGTACGCCTGCAAAGCAGGACAGGCAGGGATTGCACAAGCGCGTTTCCGGAGCTTGTACCCGATATTTCTGCACGGGAAGCTGTCTTAGACGGCGAAGTTACCGTTATCACCAACGGCAGGCCTGATTTTGAAGCAGTTATGCAAAGATACCTGTCCAGCTCCGCTAAGGCAAACAAAACTGCCTGGAAGGCACCGGTGTTCTATGTAGTTTGGGATATTCTTTGGAACGACGGGAAATCTACCATGGACCTGCCGTTAACTGACAGAAAGCGGATCCTTGCCGGTGTCCTGGGGGATAAAAACGGAATCAGTAAGATAGACTGGGTTGACCAAAGGGGCATTGACCTCTGGCATTCCGTCAGGGAATTGAAACTTGAGGGAATGGTGGCCAAGAAAAAAAACAGCTATTATACACCGGGCAGAAGATCAGCAGCCTGGATCAAGATAAAGAATTATCAGGAACTGGTTGTTAATGTCTTTGGATATTCAAAAAAGGACGGGGGAATTCTGGTCGGCGGTGACAGAATCCAAGGCCATGCCATCGGAATGAATCCTGATGAGAGAGCCGTCTTGAAGAAATTGCTTGACCGGTACGGCAAGGTTGAAGGACATGCAATTTATTTACCTTCGGGTATCAAAGGGCGCGTAAAATTTACCAGCTGGACGGCAAAAGACAACATGCGTGATTGTATCTGGGTAGGCTTTGATACTTAACAACCGGCAAGGATTCTTAGGCCGAAAGCCAGGCAGGTTGTCAACAGCGTGGCGTTGATTATAGTTTCACTGCCTATTTTTATCTACCACTGGTGTAAAATTAAGCACGGTGAAAACCCGGCGTAAATCACCCCTGCCTGTTTTTACTCTTATGTTTTGCTTTATGCTTTATTAAAGAAATACCTTACCTTCATCCCCGTCTACAATTATTTTTTGGCTTTCTTTAATAACTTTCATGACACCCGGTACATTCACCACGGCAGGAAATCCGAACTCCCTGGCCACAATGGACCCGTGGGACAGGTATCCTCCGGTTTCCATGACCACCGCGCAGGCTTTTAAAAACAGCGGCGTCCAGCCCGGGTCGGTAGATGGCGCCACCAGGATATCTCCCGGCTGCAGCCTGTTTCCTTCGCCCGGATGTCTGATCAGCCGGGCAATGCCGGAGGCTTTCCCTGCAGCAGTCGCCACTCCTTGCAAGTAATTACCGGAATCCTGTACGACAGGCTCCGCAAAGATCGGCTCTTTTCCTAAAATAACGTCAGGCGGGGCAAGCGCCTCTTTTTTCCCTCCGGCTTGCTTTTCGCGCCGCCACCATGGCTCGCAGTCCGTCGCCGTTCCAATCCCTCTCCAGAATGGAAACCAAATCCGGCCAGGAGCAATAAAATATGTCACTCTGCTCCTCAATAATGCCCCCATCTTCATTATCACTACCGCGGGCAGGACATCCTGGTCCGCCAAACCCAGCTTTCGCCGGTACGCTGCCGCCCGGGGTGTCCACAAAGAAGCATAGCAATCCTTGACAGCTTTCAGTATGTTTTCCCAGCCTGTGACATTGAGAAAGGAACTGTGGATACCGGCAAAAGATGCCTGGGCGGAATCTTCCGCGGTAGCCGAAGACCGGACGGCCACCGGCTCCCCCAGTATGCCCATGTTTTTCAGGTTGGGCTCCAGTTTATCCCGGATAGGATATTTGAAGGGATTTGCCCGGCCTTGATTTTTTCTCTGATCAGGAGGAGTTTTTGCTCAATCTCCTTTTCTCCAATGTTGTCGACAGCCGCACTCCGCGTGATTTCCGCCATGTCTTCAAATAAATTGTTTTCTTCTGCAAAATTTGATATGCGCTGGCCGCGAGAACGCCTCCTGCGGGGATATAAAACCCGTACCGGTCAAGCCTTGCCATGTTCCACCCCTTCCCCCCGGCCGCTTCCACACCGGCCTGAAAAGCCTCCGGCCAGCTTAGAAAGAATACTTTGCGACTCTTTTCCACATGTGTCAATACCCAATACCACCGCTGGGATGCCGTTTTTATATACCGGGCAAAAGATCAGCAGCCTGGATCAAAATAACGCTTACCATGGCCCCGTTCCCCTGCCTGTTTTTACTCTTATTGTGCTGCCGTTTGCATATAGAATTATTGCGCCGTCCTTGTCCGTCCGGTAGACGGGGATAGTTAAATCTTTGAGCAGTTTTACTGTTTCAGGTTTGGGCAGGAAGAAACGGTTACGATTCCCTACGGAGATCAGGGCAAATGAAGGGTGAACCCTCTCCACAAAAGATCTGATCAGCTTGCTGCCATGATGGGGTATTTTAAGGATATCAGCCCGAAGATCAGCTCCCGATTTTAAAAGGCCTTCCTGAGCTTCAACGCTTATATCCCCGGTTAAAAGAAATTTTTGCCGTCCGTAGCGGATCATCAAAACCACCGAGCTGTTATTTTCATCGTCTGTCAGGTAAGCTCGCCTCAAATAGGGGCCAAGTACCTTTATTTCCACATCCGGATCAAGCATTAGCCTGTCCCCCTCCTTAACGGCCCGAAGATTAACCCCTTTTTTCTGAAAACCTTCCAGAAGACGGGAGTAAGGGTCCTCTTCAGACGAAGCCCCGGAAGGCAAATCTGTTTTTTGAGCGGCGGAAGATACTATTATTAGAGCAACTGGAATGCTTTTCACGACTGCCGCAGCGCCCCCCGTATGGTCCTCGTGCGAGTGAGTAAGCAGCAGGGCATCCAGCCTGTGTATTCCCAGCCTCTGCAGGTAAGGCACAACCACTTTGTCCCCGGCCCCGGCGCCGGTAACCAATTCACCATTCCAGCCGCCGGTATCAACCAGCATGTTTTTCCCTGCGGGAAATTGGATTAAAATACTCTCCCCCTGTCCGACATCAATCATATGCATGACCAGTTGTTTTTCTGACGGCGCCTTAAAGAACAGTATAGCCGTCACAGCTATAACCACAGTTATAACAAGAGCGTTTCGCTTTTCAAATAAAAACCGGATTGTGATTGAAGCGTTCTTTTTGTTGAAAATCCTTGCTGAAAAAAACAAAACGATAAACCAGACAGGTATGATAATTAAAGGAGGGCTGGGTACGGAAATAAACGAACCGGGCAGGTTATTCAATAAAGAAACAATCGCGGTAAAAACATCTAAAACTGCAGACGTACAGGCATTGATCAGACCGGCCGAAAATACAGAAAAAAGGCCCAGAATACCGGAACATACACCTAAAGCCAAAATTACGGTTGTTAAAGGAACGGCTAAAATATTGGCCAACAAGGAGACGGGTGAAATAATATTGTAGTACAGGGCTACGAGCGGCAGTGTGGCCAACTGAGCGGCGAGTGAAACCCAAATGGTCGTTTGAATCCAGACAGGCCACCCGGTATACTTTTTTAGCAGTTCGCTGATAACCGGGCCAAGGTAAAGTATTCCCCAGGTGGCTGAAAAAGAGAGTTGAAAACCAACATCATAGATGGCCATGGGCTTCCAAAGCAAAATTATCAAAGCGGCCAAAGAAAGGGTCGTCGGCCAATCCTGTTTGCGCCCCAAACGATGCGACCAGAGAAACATTAAGGCCATCAGGGCTGAACGGCTCACCGCCGGACCCATGCCGCAAAAAAGTGAATAAAGGATGACCAGCAAAGAAATTAATAAGGTCCCCGGAAGGCCTGTGATGTTCAAAAGTTTCGCAAGAGCAATTGCCCCGGCCAAAACAAGACCTACATGCATTCCTGATACGCTTAAAATGTGAACGATTCCAGTCTGGCTGAAAACTTCCCACATCTTTTCCGGTATCTGGCCCTGGGTCCCGAAAACAATCCCGTTTACTAAGGCGGCCTTGTCTGCCGGCAGGGTTTGCTGCTGCACCATAATGATTTTTTTCTTTAAAAGCAGCAGCTGACGCATAAACGGATTTCCCTTGACACCAAGCAAAACAAAGTCTTCAGAACCGGGAGCCCTTAAGATCACCCCTATCCCCTGCCTGGCCAGGTAAAATCTATAATTAAATTCACCTGGATTCCCGGGCTCATCGGGACGGACCAGCAATCCGTGAACCCTTAATAGATCTCCAAAGCAGTATACTTTATCCGGCTTCGGGGCCTGCACCAATACCCTGGCCTTTAAATGGCTTTGTTCATCCCCAGTTTTTATTTTTATCAGATCCAGTTTGTAGATAACCTTATCCTGCCTTAAATCAGGTTCAGAGCAAACTACCCCTTCCAGAGTGACCCAGTGGCCTGTATACCGGAATAGATCAGGGTTCACCTGATTGTTTGAAATAGCTCCGTAAAATACTCCGATCAGGAAAAATAATAAGATAAGGGCAATGCCGGAAACCCTCCACGAAAAAAGATAGCCTATTACGGCGGCGAAGAAGACAATACACAGCAATGGCAAAAGAAAACCCGGCGGTATATTAAGATAGACCGACAGAACTATTCCGGAGATTACCAAACAGGTAAATATCAAAAGCGGCCTTGAAGCCAAAAACATACCACCCTAGAAAAATAGCCTCTCCAGTACGTAAAGCTGTTACCGAAGATAACATACAACAGCTAATAATAATACTATTGGATCGCAAGAAGTTATTCCTTCAGGGAAAATGTCGATTATTGTAGAGGCGCATATTTTTATCCTTATAACTTAAAAACCCCGTCGACATAAGACAGGGTTTCAAACTACTTATTTTGATCAGCACACCGGCAGTATTTATTATTTAATTAAATTTTAGTAGAATTGCGAATACTGAGGCCCCATAAAAAAGGCGCATCATGGCGCCTTAAAAAAGTCTTAACCTGCTTGGTGATTTTAAAATATCACTTTTTCAACTATCAAGCTCATGTATTAAAAGCTTAAAGTATTCTGAACTCTTTGGGCTTGGAATTAACGTTACAATATGATTATGATGATTATCAAAGTCGTAATTACAATAACATCCTAGCAAATTAACCGGGAGCAGCCCCCCTATATTTAAACTGTCACCATCTATACTTATCGTTGCCGGGTTTTTTTCAATTGGGTTTTCTAAATTTTGATACGCTACTACTCTACAGGATTTGCCTTTTTTAAAAATCTGCCTCAACCTATCCTTGGTTACCGCTGACCCGCCAATCAACCCCACATGTCATCCCTCCCAGATAGATTAATATTTATCTAATTCGACGGGCAGGGTAATATTCCTTTCGGTTTTGACTGATAATTTATAATAACACTTTTTCCTATTTTAAGAATCTGACTTATCCTTTAACTATTCTTAAATATGTTAAAAATACATGAAAGTTTAATAATTATGATTTGTAAAGCTTCTACTGCTTATGTTAGAATATTTAAAAATTGCTAAAATAATTTAACAGCTTAAAGGCAGATCTGCTTTTCTTCACTAAAAACCAGAGGAGGAATAACTTTTGAAAATAATTGCTGGGGTAAAGAAATATATTTCAGCATACCAGTAAGGGCAAATCTCGAACCGGGTTCGACAAATGTAGTTTCCAAAGGAGACCTTGGATACTGGCCGACAGGAAATGCTTTTTGTATTTTTTTCGGAGCAACCCCGATCAGCGAAGGAAACAAAATTGTCGCGGCAAGCGCTGTAAACATATTCGGCAGCGTTGCTGCAGACCTGGAAAGCCTCGATAACGTTGCAGACGGTGATGAGATACGTGTGAAAAAAGCATAAAAGAAAGACACCTGCCCCAGTTTAAAAATCCCCCGCCTCAGGTACAATGCACATAAAAGAAAATTCCGAATCTCCTTCGTTGATAAATTGATGTTCTATTCCTTCAGGTATATAGGCAACCGATCCCTTTTGGACAATATGCCTGGCGTCTCCGAGGAAAAGAACCCCTTTTCCGTCAATAATGTAATTTATGTGCGGCCAGCCGTGAGCATGCTTTGGTGTATAACCTTCTTTTTCAATTGTAAAAACACGCATGACCCATCCGTCCCAACCATGTTCCGGGCCTATTACCCTTTGTTTGCTTGCATTTTGGGCGCCATGCGTTTGGACCTTCTTCTTTTCAATTTTTTCTAAAGAGTTCACATACATAAGTTAAAAAACTCCTTCCTGAGTCTCTTCTACAACTTGAACTTGGTGTTTGCTATAAATTTACCGGATTTCTTTAGGATTGTACAGACCAATTGTTTGCTTTAATATATTTCTTCCGGTATAATGCAGATTATAGGATCGAACGGGAACAGTAAAAAAAAACCGGCTTTTAGCCGGGCTTCGTAATAAATTTATCAACCATACCATGGCCGGTCACTTTCCCTCTCAGCAATTGGAAACTGGCCTGAGTAGGTACCTTTTTCTAAGCACTGCAGACACCTCCCTTACTTATTTAAATTTAATAAAGCATTTCTGGCTTTTTGGTTAATCGAATGCTGGAAAATCTTCATAATCGATAAGCATAACATTTCCATTAACTCTTCCAATCCTGCCGTGATTGAATCCGTGGTCCGTATTAACGTAACCGCTTTGAATTACCCGGGATTTGAATCCATGAATCCTTTTATCTTTTTTGTTGCAGTCCGTAATCAGCCTGCCCCTGTATATTTCACCAAGGTAATTTCCATATCTGTCATATACTTCGCAAACAACTATATCACCAACATAACAGCCGTCGTGCGTCCAAACAACATCGTCATCCCTGTAGAATCCATGCCCGCTCCATGTGTATATCCGATCCATTTCTAATTCCCCCCTTTAAACTTGGAATCACCATATTATACGCTTCCGCCGTCAAATAGGTTATATAAAGGCTATCTCCCGAAAAAATAGGAAAATTTTTTTATGAAACTTTTATATTAATAGCATAGTTACGGTGTGTTGATGGCAAAGATTTTCACCCGGCACTGCCAATCCTGTTAAGGCGATCAGGCATCTGAGCTATAATTCTTCATCGCTGAACAAATAATTTTCTATTTTTCCCTAAGTTTGTTCAGAATACCTTACATTTGTGTTAAAATTTTTCAGGGGAGTTTTTAAATGATTTGACCTCCTGTCAGGCAGTTTACCTTGCCGCCCTTTTTCTGTTGCTGGAAAGAAGTTAGGTAAAGATGATGAACGGAGTCTTTTTCCCGAAGCGTTCCGGCTTGTCAAGGAAATCTATCCCAGAGCTGTTATGATTAAAAATGCCCCTGGCTTGTTAGAAGAAGGCTTTAGGAATACCGGAAACAGATCTCTGACGGGAAGATATTTGATTAATTACCTCTGACATAGTAAGCCTAATCAGGAGCAATTGTTATTGTCGGTATAGTCAACTGAGCTCTCCCTCTCTCTAAATATTAAGCTATTAATAAGATAATTATTATATATTAGAATAACCTTTATTAAACTCTATTTTAATTTCTGATAATTTTATTAAAGAAAATGGGCATAATGTTTAATAAAAATAAATATATTCAGCGCTATTAAATTTCCCTTTACCTTTAATAAAAGTAAAAAGGATGATAGAAATGGAAAATCGTTCTGGTATATATTCTCCTCAACCCGCTGGGTATACGGTCTTTATACCTAATCCTTTACCACCAAATCCACCAATAAATCTTAATGACATTGAATTAGCGAAACTTTTATCTGAGGCAAATAGGGAAATAGGGAGATTAGATGGGGTTGCTTATATTTTACCTAATCCGGATCTTTTTGTTTACATGTACATAAGAAAGGAAGCAGTTCTAAGCTCACAAATAGAAGGTACCCAAGCATCGCTAATTGATATTCTTGAATTTGGGGAAGAAAATATAAAAAGCGCACCAATGGATATAAAAGAAACTGTTAATTATATAAGAGCCTTGGATTATGGTTTAGAACGACTAGAGTCTTTACCTGTTTCTTTGCGCTTAATCAAAGAAATACATAGTATCCTATTAAAAGGTACACGGGGAGGCAAAAGAAATCCAGGTGAATTTAGAAAAATTCAGAATTGGATAGGCCCCCAAGATTCAGGGTTAAATTCGGCAACATTTGTCCCTCCCCCTGTACCAGATATGGTTAAAGCAATGAACGATTTAGAATTATTTATCCATAATGAAAACGCCTTACCTATATTAATCAAAGTAGGATTAGTACATTGTCAGTTTGAGACAATACATCCATTTTTAGATGGTAACGGAAGGATAGGTAGACTATTAATAACCTTTCTTTTATGCCAACAAAAAATAATTAATAGCCCTCTTTTATATTTGAGTTTTTATTTTAAAAAAAATCGAACTGAATATTATGATTGGCTAATGAAAGTAAGGAATAAAGGTGACTGGGAAGGATGGTTAAAATTTTTTTTAAAAGGAATAATTGAGGTTTCTAAACAAGCTACCAGAACAGCTAGAGATATTTTAGAACTCCAAATGAAATACAAAGAAAAGGTAATACAAAGCATTAATTCTCCAAATGCTTTAAGGTTATTAGATTTACTATATTTAAAACCAATTTTAACAATTACTGAAGCAGCAAATGAACTAGATTTATCTTACCCAGCTACAAGTAACTTGTTTGAAAGGCTTATAAGCTTAGGAATATTAAAAGAAAAAACTGCTCGTCAAAGAAACAAATCTTTTGCCTTCTTAGACTATCTTGAGATTCTTAATGACAAAATATAAACAATACTCCTGCGACCCGTCCCCCCTGGGATAGTTCCTTTAGACTGTTATTTTGTCTTTCATTTCCTCGTAGCGCTTTTCTCCAATCCCACTTACATTTTTAATATCTTCCGGAACACGGTAGGGGCCGTTTTCCTCCCGGTACTGAATAATCCTACCGGCAAGGGCGGGGCCAATACCGGGCAGTGACTCAATTTCAGTCTGATCTGCGGTATTAATGTTAATCAAGCCGCCCTGCGTAATGTTGCTCTTTTCTGTTGACTGACTGCTACCAGCAGGGGCGCTGAACAAAGCTGAATTCCCGGTAGGTACGGCCTGCCGCAATTCAGGAACGGTTATTTTCTGTCCGTCTGTAACCGGCGCAGCCAGATTTAAAGAGTTTATGTCCGCCGCCGGCAAAGCAACAGCCATGCTGACTGCATCGCTTACCCGGCAATCAGCTCCCAGTTTATATACGCCAGGCTTTTGCACCGCCCCGGCAACATGCACTTTTATTTCCCGCGGGAAGCTATTCTTGTCTTCATTTTCCGACTGTACAACCGTGTTATTACTGTTTGTTTCCGCTTTTGACTGCTGCCAGCAGGCATATTTGTAGCCCGCTCCAAAAAGCAATACTGCCGCTATAATTAAAATAACTAATTGCTGCCGCCGTTCCAACTGAAACATTTACGCCACATTTACCCCCGGTCTTTGCTGTTACTTAAAAAGGCCAACCCTTCTAAGTCTCTCATGGATTTCCTCAGCTCCGTCAACCATGCGGTCAATAACTTCCTTAACTGTCGGAATATCGTGGATTATCCCTGCAATCTGGCCGCAGTATGACATTCCGGCGTTCAATTCTCCATCTATAATCCCCTTGCGGTAGCTGAAGCCGCTGATCCAGCCGGCAAGTTCGCCGATTGAAGCCCCCCTCGCTTCCAGTTCCAGAGTTTTTTGTACTGCAAGGTTAATTAAAGTCCTGTGCGTATTTTTAATCGAACGCTGCGCAAGTGTTGTCTGGTATTCTTCAGTCCTTAAGATCCAGTCCTTGTATTTGGGGTGTGCGGGGCTTTCCTGGGTGGCAACGAAGCGGGTGCCCATAAGAACTGCCTCGGCGCCGAGCGCAAGCGCCGCCACAAAACCCCGGGCATCGGCAATACCCCCCGCTGCTATCACGGGTATTTTTAAAACGTCCACAGCTTTAGGTATGATTACCATGGTCGATACGTCTTCCATACCTACATTCCCGCCGTTCTCAATTCCCAGCATAACCATTGCGTCCGCTCCGGACCTTTCTCCGTTTAACGCATGCCTGATTGTGGTGGCTTTCGCCATTACCTTGACGCCTCCGGCATGCAGTGCCGGGATAACCTCCGCTGGGCTTCTTGCGCCGGAAACCTCGGCAATCTTTACATGTTCTTCAACAATCACTTGGACAAATTCATCGTTCGGTGTTTTTCTCAGTGTCGGGTTCAAGCTTAAGTTTACGGCAAATGGTTTGTCGGTCAGTTCCCTCAATTTTAGTATTTCTTTGCGCAGGCCTTCGGCGTCAAACAGGTTTGCAGAAGTTATAATCCCCAACCCGCCCGCATTAGAAACAGCGGCGGCCAACTCGGCCCGGGTTACCCAAAGCATGCCCCCGCATATTATGGGATACTCTATTCCGAACATTTCGGTAACTCTGGTTTTAAACAATGCCTGCAACCCCCTTAATTAAACAATAAAAGATTAAATGTTGTTTTTTTAAAAATAATAACATTAATCTTTTTATTAGTGAAGATAGAAAATTCTTAATTGGCTTATTAGTTAACACGCATGCGCCGCAGGATAGCCTCTTTGGCGAATGCTTCAAGACTGTCGTCAAGAGGCTCAAGCAAATGAGGAAGGCCGCGCCTTTTTAAGGCCGCGCTGATTAGATAATCGGTCAGTTCCGGGTTTTTGGGAAGCAAAGGTCCGTGGAGGTAAGAGCAAAAAACATTCTTATAACGGGCGCCCTCTAAGCCGTCCTCACCGTTATTTCCATACCCGGACAGCACCCGTCCCAAGGGCGCAACATTATTCAGGTAAGTCTTCCCGGCATGGTTTTCAAAACCCGCCAGTTTATATTTTTTTCCATCAAGGTCTATTTCTACGGCAACATTACCGATCATTCTTTTTTCGCCCGCCTGGGTATAAAAGTTCATTAAACCAAGCCCGGGGATCACCTTTCCGTCGCCGGTCAGATAATAGTTCCCCAGCAGTTGATAACCCCCGCAGATCGCCAGCACAACCAGTCCTTCCTCAATAGCATCACCGAGTTCCCCGGTCCTGCTCTTGAGATCTTCAGCCATCAGGCCCTGTTCACGGTCGGACCCTCCGCCTAAAAAAAGAAAATCCATCTCTTTGAAATCAACATTTTCCCCGGGACGGATCTGATGTATAAAGACAGGCAAATCACGCCAGCGGCAGCGGGCAGTAAAAGCCAGTACATTGCCCCGGTCACCGTATAAATTAAGCAAATCCGGATAAAGGTAACAAACTTGAATCATTCCGGTCATTTCTTCCCCTCACGTGACATACTTTCTCAGCTCTTTTTCAACCGGCCACAGGGCAGTATAGGTTGCCAGAAGATATGTATGCTGCGCGGCGCCAGCCATGATGCGCCTGACTGCATTGCTGTAGCCCGGTTCGACAATTATTTTTTCAGCCGGCACACCGGCATATTTCAAGCGCACACCCATCTCCTGAGCTCGCAGGCCTGTACAGACGAAAATATTAATTCTCCCATGTATCTGTTCCAACATTTCAAAATCAACATCCCATAGCCAGGAAATGTCCCGTCCGTCTGCCGCCTGATCATTTATGGCAATTAAAACATCCAGCGGCCCTGCGGAGGAAAGCAGGTACGTCAAGCCCTCGCCAAAACCGGTTGGGTTTTTAACCAGGTTGAGGACAACCTTTTTGTCAGGGCAGTTGAATTCTTCCATTCTTCCGGTAGCCGGCCTGTAACTTTTCAGATACACACTCATCTTTAGCGGATCTCTTTCTAAAAGGAAACCGGCGGAAAAGGCCGCCAGCGCGTTGTAGATATTATAAAGCCCGCCCAGAGGCAAATTAACAGGGACACTGCCCCCGGGGTAATGGATAATAAAGGAGAAATTGCCGTCGGAGGCAGCGGCTTCACAAGCTTCAACCTTCCCGGAGGGCCTGTGAAAGCCGCACTTATTACACTGAAAATTACCCAGTTGGCCATAATGGTAATAGGAATAAGACAGCCTTTCGCCGCAAAGGGGGCAAAACCTTGCTTCCCGGACGCGAAAACCCCCCTTTTCTGACAGGCCGGTATTCTCCCCCAAACCATAAAAAAAAGCGGGCAGCCCGGAGTTAATCTGGATTTTTGCAACAAGGGGATCATCGGCATTGAGAACAAGTTTTGGCTCAGGGATCATTTTTAAGGCATCTTCTACGAATTTAATTGTTTTATCCAGTTCACCATACCGGTCAAGTTGATCCCTGAAAAAATTCGTCACGATTACAATTCCGGGTTTTATTTTTTTACTTATTACCGGAAAGAACGCCTCATCAACTTCCAGGCAGGCATAATCGCAGTCAACTTTTCCGCCAAGGGTAGCTTTTTCAATAAAGGCTGCAGTCACACCGCCGATCAGATTTGCCCCTATACTGTTTACGACCACCCGGTAACCGGAACTTGACAGTATGCCCGCCAGCATGTTATTGGTCGTTGTTTTGCCGTTCGTACCGCTAACCATAATTGTCCCCAATTTTGTCTGGCCGGCCAGCTTTTCTAAAATTTCCGGACATATTCTTAGGGCTACCACTCCCGGCAGCGAAGAACCTTTCCCTTTTCGAAACAAACGGCTTAACCAATTGGCTGTTTTGGCCATAATTATGGCTGCTGAAATTCTTAACATTAAATAACAACACCTTTTCAATTTTACGTCAAGAAAAACCTTGCGCATGACCGGTTAAACTCATTTTTATTATATTAAAAGTTTCACCAGAGCGTTTGTAATTCCTGCCATTTATTTAAGGTTTCCAATCAGATAAAATCCGTATCTTACAACCGGCGAATTCCATCAAAAGGAGAATGGGGGGAAACCCTCTCCGGAACATAGTAAAAATAAACCATAGAGAATAGATCTCCATGGTTTATCTTCTGCTTCACTATCAAAACTATCAGGAAATTGTTTCATTTGAAGTCTTGTCCGGTTTCGGAAGAACAGTCAGAAAACTGACCACAGTTATAAAGGCTGCAAAAAACATGACCCCTTTGTAACCGATACCCTGAGCGACTATTCCACCAATAAAAGGACCCAGGGCGTTGCAAAGGTTAATCGTGGACTGGAAAATACCGCTGGCCGTACCTTTATCCTCACCGCTGCCAAGCACGATCAGCAAGGCGCCAACGTATATACAGGACCAGGAAATACCCAGAGCTACCTGAACTACAATCAGGTACTGGTAATTATTAGTGAAACCATAGGCCAGAAAAACCAGGATCGAAAGGATCTGCCCCAGGGCAAAAACTTTATTTTCATTGAATCTTTCCACAAAACGCATTGCGATAAACTGAGCGCCGAAATTAACGCTCCAGAGCAATCCTATCCAGTACCTGTCAGCCCCTAAAGAAACAAGGTAAAGGGGCATAATCAGCCATACTGCCGTTGCGCCCAGATGTCGCAGGAAAATAGCCAGGTAAACACGGAAATTGCGCCGAATGATCCCGAAAAAATCCGGCGCTTTTTTCCTTTGTCCAAGTTCTTCTTTGAGCCATAAAGATGCCAGAAAAGCCACCATACACAAAACACCGCTTAATAAGAATAAATTGTTGAAATCCTTTACAATACCGGCAGTCATTGCTCCGGCTATCCATCCCAGAGCGCCGTATGAACTGAATTTACCAAGGCAGCTTACGGATTCATAAGCAAAAGCAACCAGCGCCGCTGCTACAATACCCATGGCAAAACCCACGAATGACCTGGCAAGCATCAGAAGTATTACATTGCTGGCTAAAAGCTGGAGTATAAAAGCCAGGCTGGCTATTAAGACTCCAAAACGAATTAAGGGTAAACGGCCCAGTGTGTCCGAACGCCAGCCAAAAAAAAGCGAGGAAAGCATGAAAGCAGCGCCGTAGCATGTACCTATTAAACCTACTTGAAAATCAGACGCTCCTAATTGAACACCCAGCAAGGGAAGGAATATAATGGAAAGCTCGATAGAAAAATAAAGTAAAAAATTTATTAAATTAATAATTAACTCCTGGGAGTTTTCTTTTAAAGATACGGTAAAAGCATGTCTCAAATTGTTACCTTCCTGCTTTTAAAAACATTATCGTCCAGCAAATATTATCATATTATTATGTTCTAAACCAGAACAAAGCTTGACATTTAGAGCAGGTTTTTACTTGTTAAGTATTACATTAATGCCATAATTTGGTAGATTACCTGAGGCCTAGAGCACCAAGATGTCGAAAAAAACCTGTTAAAATGTCATCTGTGAATTAAAATCTGTGGACAATGTGGATAAGTCTGTTGATAACCTCTAAAGGAAGGCTTTTTTTTGTTAACAAAAATTGTTCCTTGAATAAAATGTCATAAATGGTATTTTTCTTAATGATAAATTGTCGAAAACTAGTATGAATTTTGCATTTAACATGAAGCAGTTATAAAATTCAGATCAAGCCCCGCCCAAATTTTGTTAAAAAAGTTGTCCCGTTTGAACCGCTTTTGACTTTTATAACCGCATTATGCCTGTCAGCTATGCTATAGCAGACCGCCAAACCCAATCCGGTGCCGTTTTCCTTGGTTGTAAAAAAAGGTGTGCCTATTTTTTCAATAAGCTCAGAATCGATTCCGGCGCCTTGGTCCTGAACTGCCATAACTATGTCTTTGTCATCCAAATATGTCCTGATCGTCAAGACTCCCCCGTTGGTCATTGCTTCAATGCTGTTGCGGACAAGATTAAAGATGAGCTGACGTATCTCCTTCTCGTCCAAGGGCAGATCGGGAATCTTTTCAGTTTCAACAACCAGTTTAACTCCAGCCTTTTTAACATCTGCCTGAATTAAAGGATAAGCAGCCTTGATTATGTCGTTCAAATTCTGAATTTTTAACTCTATTGCCTTATGTTTCGACAATGAGAGATAATCTGTAACTATAGAGTTAGCCCTGTCAAGCTCGTCAATCATAAGATCAAAAACATCCTTAAAGGACATGCACTCCTTTTTATCACCCAGGTATTGCAGGTACCCCCGTACAGTTGTCATAGGATTCCTTATCTCGTGAGCAATTCCCCCAGCCATTTGACCAATCAAGTTTAAGCTTTCCAAACGCAGCATTTCTTTTTCAAATTTTCGCAAAACAGTAATATCGTTAACCAGCGTTAACAGACAGGGCTGGCCGCGAAGGTTAATCAGAACCCCTGAATATAAACCCGTCCCGGTTTCTCCCGATTTTTTGCAGTATTCAAGTTCATAGTTATAGATATGGCCATGTTCCTTTATCCTTTCGATGATCCGGGAATAATCAATGGAATTAATCAAATTAATATCTAAAAAGGAATGACCGATAACTTCTTCTCTGCTATAACCGCAGTTCTCTATAAAAACTTCATTTGTATCAATAATCTTTTCATCTGCCAGGGCAATTAAGGACATTGAAACAGGATTTGCCCTAAAAACTTTTGAAAAACATTCTTCCGACAGGCGAAGCGCTTCTTCGGATTTGTTTCTTTCAATAGCGCTGACTAAAATATCGCCGGCCACTTTAAGAAGCATGACAATTTCGCCAGTCCATTTCTTCCCCGGTTTTTTAGTTTCCGCTCCTATAAAACCGACCAGTTTATTCCCATAAATTAAAGGCGCCGCAATAACCGATTGAACTCCCAGAAACAAAAAAAACTCTTTTTCAGCGTTTGCTTCGGAAGGCAGGTCCCTGACATCAGAAACATGGATGCTCTCAAAGTTGCTCAGCTTACCCCACCACCAGGTGTGCTTCTCTTTAGACAGATTCTGGTTTAAAGCTTTATTTTCACACCCTTCAGCAAGCCAGCTATAAAAAGTGTACTCATTTGATCCGCTTTCCGGGAGGCAAATAATATAAACCCTGTCCGCCCCGCTAAAGTCCCCCATGGTTTTTAAAGCGTTGTTTATACCCAGGCTTATCTCTTCTGAAGTAAGGCTGATAAATTTTGTCGATATGTTAGCGATTATTTCCTCCAGCTGAAGCCGGTACTTCAGCCGCTTTTGCTGCTGGGCTTCCAGGTCGGAAAGCCCCCCGATAAACCAACCGACAACAAACATAACGCTGATTATAATAAGCACGGGCTCCAGCCTGTTAACATGCAGGGAATGATTGATAAAAGGGAATAAAATCTGGTGTACCATAAGTATAACAGCACAGATGAAGGCCATAACTATGCCGGCTATCTTGCCTAAAACCGAGGCGGTAACTAAAATAGGCAAAAAAAAGATTATCCACCCGTATGAAACGTTATTTCCACCAGCAAATAAAGTAAATATAGACATTATCAAAGGAAAGGTAACATAGACGAGATCAATCCAGGAAAATGACTTATTCCGCAGCGGGAGGGATGCGTTTTTAACATATAACAAGACTGCGCCAAGGATTAAAAGAGTGATTAAGATAAAATACCGTATATTTGAGGCCGGGTAAATTTCTTTGGGAATAAAATTGCGATTCAGGATAAAAAAACAAATCAGAATCAGCAGTGAAAACATATGCGTGGCGCTTATGTACTCGCGCAATTCTTTTGTTTTTTCCTCGTCGAAACCCATCCTAATTTTCTCCCGGCATTATCTTTTTACACAAATCTTTTTTTAAAAATTTTATACTGTCAACGCAAGAAAAAAAGATGTGCCCCGGTTTACTAAGAATAAAGGAAATCCATAAAATGCTTAAAGACAGACAAAGTTGAATTTCGGCAGCTCTCACCCAGGAACTTAGATGCAAATAAAAAATTATCGCAGCAAGTATTGCCGCTGCAAGAACAGAAAGTATTTTTAATCTTTTCCTTCTTAACGGTGATATTATCGGCGCTTTGGGTGAGTCAACAGGAGCTTTTAAAAAAACCGATAAAAATCCTACGCATATTGCCAAAAAGCTTATTACGTTATTATAAAAAGAAGTATTATGCAGTGACAAAAAGGCGGCAAAAAGGGCAAGCAAGGGAAAAATAATAATCGAGATCAAAGCGCACCGCCAGGCGGAGTCCGAATGAGCCCCGCCCGCCACCTGTCTGAAGATTGCTATTGTAATCAGGCAGACTACTGTTCCCGTAAAAACGCCAAGTACAAAGGCCAGCAAAAGCGTAAAAAGAATATTGGCTATATTAAGGATAATAAGTTCAATAACGTATGCCAAAATGTCCTTTTGCTCGGGCCGGAGCCCGGCTTTTGCAGCCAGGTAACCCGCGCAGTAACTGCTGAATGGAAGGTAGCTCATAACTTCCACGCTTCCCGATCAGGTTTTATGTATTTTGTAGTTATTATTGCGGCAAGAATCATTAAAAAAGCCTGGAACAGGCCGGAAAACAGCCACAGCAGGTTGTTTGAGCAGAGTGCCTCAATGCTCAACCTTGATATCCAAAGAAACAACTCAGTAATGAGATATTCCAAGATGGCCAGTAGGGCCATGCTGGTAAAAACGATAATAAAACTCTTACTTAGAGGAACTTTTGTGGTATGTGCAATAATGAGTACCAAAATTAACAATCCTACAACCATATGAGTAAATAAAGGTACTCCGGGTGAAATTCTGATTACATAAAATAAAATAGCCAAAACTACTCCCGCCGGAATTATCCTTCCCCAGCGCAAGGGAACTGCCCCAAGGGCCAGACTTAAAGCAATTACACCGGCTACTTCAGGAATACCAGGTATTAGAAACAACCAAAAGTCATTGCATTTCATTTGAGCACTCCTGCTATTTTAGCTGGTCTTTCAAAATCTCACTTACCCTATTGTAACTTCGACAAATATTACTAACTTCCTTCAACATATGAAGAATTCACAAAATAAAGAACCGCCCTTTTAAGTAGCGACTATTAATCCATAAAAAAGCACTAGCGTTGCATAAATAAAATATCAGTTTGTCAAAATACTAAATAGCCCTGATAACACAAGATATATGTAGCAATTAAAAGAAATATCCCTTATAATAGAGATACAGGGTAGTCCTTGCCTGAATCTCTAAATAAGGGAGATCAAAATGCAGGACAAGGATACCACAAAATCCACATTTATTCAACTATTTAAACCAATTTTGAGCAAACATTTTTTCAAGCGGATCAAGGAACTTAATGCCGATAAATAC
>DMZI01000008.1:12048-39013 GCA_003485325.1 Desulfotomaculum sp. | reverse complement strand
TGCCGTATTATTTTTCACGCTAATCACTCCTAACCAGATACAGCTTTGAAGATTACATACATAAATAGTATATGTTCACCGCTGCGCCTTTTGGACGTCTAAAGCCGTTTTTCTTGAAGTTCTTTTCCTGGTATAATTTATGTTAATAGAGTCGCTCAACTTCTTCCTGGGGATATTACTTTTGAGGTGAAAAAATGGATTTTATTCCGGGTAGAAATATTTTTGCGCAGCGGTCCGGGCTGGACCTGTTATAATCAATATGAGATGTTTATCAACCCGGGGGGAAGAAGATGAACTCGAATAACTTTATAGATCCTCTCACAGGCTGGTTCCTTCATTCGGGGCTACGCATCCTGATGGTTATGACCGCCGCTTTTATTGCGGAACGTCTGATCAACACCGCCTTTAAAAGGTTCGAGAACGTGCTAACCAGCCAGGAATACGTACAGGAAAATAAAAAACGCGTCCATACTCTATTGGGAATTCTGCACAAGATAGTTAAAGTCAGCGTTTTTGTGGTGGCTGCGATTATTATCCTCAATGAACTGGGAATTGATATCAGGCCGATTATCACGGCGGCCGGAATTGGCGGCCTGGCCCTTGGCTTCGGCGCCCAGAGTCTGGTCAAGGATGTAATCAGCGGATTTTTTATAATCCTGGAAAATCAAATCAGGATTGGCGATATCGTCTCTTTGAATGGTACTTCGGGTGAAGTTGTTTCAATAAATTTAAGAACGACCGTGCTGCGGGACTTGAGCGGTGTGGTTCACATATTCCCCAACGGTTCAATAACTTCGGTCTCCAACATGACCAAGGATTGGTCAGGGTATTTGATCGACCTGGAAATCTCCTACCGTGAGGACATTGACTATGTTATTGGGATACTTAATAAAATAGGCGATAATTTGTCCAAAGATCCTGAATTCAAGCAGCTGATCCTTGCCCCTTTGGAAGTACTGGGCGTTGATAATTTCAACCCCAGCGGAGTCATCATCAAGCTGATGATTAAAACACTGCCCCTGCAGCAGTGGAAGGTTGGACGCGAGCTTCGTAAAAGGATTAAAAATACCTTTGATGAACTGGGAATAGAAATTCCTTACCAACACATAACTTTATACTGGGGGGAAGAGAAGAAGTAAATGAAGAAAACCGCTGCATCCGCTCACCGGCCTGTGAACAAACTCACGGCAAAATCCGGCATATATTAGCGTCAACCAATTATTGAACCCGGAGAAGCCAGATCAAACCCCCTACCTAACACTTTTCCGATCAGATCGGAAGGAGAATCAATATGCCCGTATCTTACTGCAAGCGAACGCACAAATGGCTGATTAAGACTACGGAAGATATATTCTGTTTGGCTGTCTGAAAAATTATTAAACATTTTTCTGTAAGAGAGCCCCTTTCTTATTTCTTTACCCAGGTCTTTTTCCCACAGAGTTTGAATATTGAGCCATTTCAAATCTCCTCTCTTAGGTGTTTTCTCTTAACTACATTCTAACTGAGGAATTTGTAAATGGCTCCCCTGAATTTTTAGGAACCTATTTTACACAATTATACGGACTTAACTCTTCAAGGTATTTTCTACAACTTCTTCATCATATAAAATTCCGCTGTTTTTCTTAATCTCCTTAAGCGCTTCCTCTATACCCAATGCAGGACGCGTAACCAACTGTTGGATGAGCTTTTATAAAGTTAATTTCAGCTTTTTTAAGGACGCCGAGGTTAAACGGGGGAACTGTTCCTCTGGTTATGTTTGGAAGAAAAAATACCTTTGATCATCCAGTCATTGAAATCCTTTCTGCGCATACAACTTTATATGGGGATCATCAGGGCGTCCTTCCTTTCAAAATGATATAGCTTCCCCAAGTAAAGCAAGAAGGGATGTCAATGCATGTCCATTACTGTAAAAGTTATCAGCTCCAGGCATGAGCTTTTGGATTTTGCTTATTTCCCCGTCCAAATCTATCGTCAGGAAAAGCACCGCCCCTGGACAACACCCGACGAAATGCTCAACATGCTCAGTTTGCGGAACACGTACTGGCTCAAGGCAAAATATAAATGCTTTTTGGCCCAGAATAACGGCCAGGTTGTTGGAAGATTGGCCGCTATATACGACCCCCGCACACCAAAAACAGGTTTTTTTGGAGCCCTGGAAATTAAAGACCTGGATGAAGCGGCGGAAAATCTGTTTGAAGCTGCAAAAGAATGGTTGATCGCACAGGGAGCGGAAGAAATTACAGGCCCGGTCACTTTCAACACAAACCAGCAGGTAGGCCTCCTGATCGAAGGCTTTGACGAACCCCCGCAGCCCTTTATACCCTATAACCCGCCCTACTATCAGCGCCTGGTGGAAGGGTGCGGTTTTACCAAGCTTAATGATTTACTCTCCTACCAGTACCCCATTGACCAGGAATTACCGGCAGCCGTTAACAGGGTTGCCGACCGGGCCGCGCAGAAAACGGGACTGCTCATGCGCAGCCTGAACGTAACCCGGCTGTCCAGGGAAGTGGAAACGATCAGGTCAATCTTAAATAAGGCTATGGCTGAAAACTGGGGGTACATACCGCTGTCGCACCAGGAAGTGGAAGGAATGCTTTATTTCTGCCTGTCCCGGGGGGACCCTTCGCTTGTCTTAACAATCTATATAGATTCAGAACCGGCGGCCTTTTCCATGTCCCTGCCGGGAAGCCCAAGGCATTGCGCCCGGGTCGCCCTCCTCGCGGTAGTTCCGCGCTTCCGTCTTAAAGGCCTGGAAGCGCTGCTGCTTCAAAAAACACAGTCTGTTATTTCATCGAAAGGTTATAAAACGGTTGAAGCTTCTCAAATCAGCGAAAACAACCTTCCGATGCTCAAGTTAATCCCAAAACTGGAAAACTGCCGGCTGATCAAGCGCCACCGGTTTTATAGAAAAGATCTTTAAAGCGTTATTTATTCGGGCTGAAGTAAACTTTTACAACGCTGTCCGGTTTGACCCCCGTGCCTGCCTGTGGGTTTTGATACAGAGCCAGCCCGCTGCCTCCCGCTTTGAGCTTTAAGCCGAGCTCTTCCAGCAGGACTGCCGCTTTTTTAAGTGTAAGGCCTTTCAAATCGGGGACGGTGATTTTAGCAGGGGGTTTGGATAAGTCAAAGGGAGTTACTTTAAGCGTGACCAGACTCCCCTTAACCAAATTGCTTCCGCCTCCGGGGTTCTGCCCGGAGATAACACCCTGCGGCGCCGAAGCCCGGCATACAAGCCCGCGCTCCTTGATCAGCTGGCTTGCCTGGCCGGCGGGGAACCCGATTACATTCGGGACCGTCACATGTGAAGAAACACTACCCGGTTCGGGCAATTCTTTTTGGCCTTTCCGGTCATTACTGTTTTCCTGGGGAATGCCAAGGTATACAAGAGTATCCCGCATCACCGACTGGAAGGCCGGAGCGGCAATCTCCCCCCCGTAATACTGGTCTCCTTTAGGCTCGTCAACCAAAACAAGGACCGCCACCCGGGGATTATCCAGCGGGCCGTAGCCCACAAAAGAAGCTATATATTTCCCCTCTTCATATCCTTTGGGCCCCGGTACCTGGGCCGTACCCGTCTTGCCGGCGATCCTGTATCCTTCTACCTGCGCTTTTGTTCCGGTACCTTCCAGAACAACTTTTTCCATCATGGAAGAAAGCATCCTGGCAGTTTCCCCGGAAATTATGCTGCGGACCACTTGAGGTTTAAATTCCTTAATGACTTTTCCCTGGTCATCTTCAAGCGCTTTTACAAGATAAGGCTTCATCAACTTACCACCGTTTGCTATCGCACATGCTCCCGTAATCAACTGAATGGGAGTAACGGCGATGCTCTGCCCTATGGACATGGTAGCCAGATCAAGCTCGGTGGCTTCTTTCTTATCCCTGATGACACCGGATTCCTCCCCTGGCAGATCTATCCCCGTGCGGGCGCCGAAGCCAAACCCTTTCAGGTATTTGTACAGGTTCTCTTTGCCCAGCCTTTGGCCTACCTGCATTAAAACCACGTTACAGGAATTGCCCACAGCCTCTGTAAATGACTGACTCCCGTGCCCTTTTCTTTCCCAGCAGTAAATCCTTCTGCCCTTTACGACAAGCGAACCGGGATCATAAAATCGTTCACCCGGACTGACGACCCCTTCCTCCAGGGCGGCGGCGGCAATAAACATTTTGAAGGTTGAGCCAGGTTCGTAATTGTATAGTACGGCTGTATCTCCTTCCCACACACTTTGCGGTTCCTTGGACCAGTTCCCCGGATTAAAGGTGGGCCGGTTTCCCATGGCCAGAATTTGCCCGCTCGCAGGATCCATAACGATTATTGCAACTCTGGCCGGCTTATAATAGGCTGCCAGGTTGTCTAGTTCCCGTTCAACAAAAAATTGAATTGTCTGGTCTATGGTTAAAATTAGATTGGCGCCGGGGCTGGAAGGATTAACATTGGTCTGGACATGGGGAACAGGCTGTCCTAACGCGTCATTTTCAACTTTCGAAGAACCCGGTTTGCCCCTTAAATAACTGTCATAGGATTTTTCCAGGCCGGTTAAACCCTGGTTGTCATTGCCGACAAAGCCCAGCAGGTGGGCGGCCATGCTTCCCTGGGGATAAGACCTCTTGTCTCCCTGGATCAGTCCAATCCCATGAAGGTTGAGCTTTTTCAAACGATCTGCGGCGCTGTATTCAAGGTTATGTGTCAGCCAGACAAAAGGCTCTTTATTGCTGAGTTTCTGATATACCAGAACTGGTTTCAAGCCCAGAACAGGCGCAATTTTTTCGGACAGTTCCGCCGGATCTTTTATCCTGTTTGGCTCTGCGTAGACCGAGAAGGCGGGAACGTTGGTGACAAGCTCGTTGTGGTTGCGGTCGTAAATACTGCCGCGCTCGGGCTGCATGATTACGTTCTGAGTGTGATATTCCTCGGCCTGTTTCTTAAAGCTGGGGCCCCAGACTACTTGCACCAAAAAAAGCCGGGAAACCAAGAAGAAGAGGGCAAAGGCAACCAGGAGAAAAACAATGGTAACCCTTTTGGGGATAAAAGAATTTTTAGCAGGAACCAAATCAGACACCTCCCACCTTCCTTTTAGGAGCAACTAAGGTGGCTGAGGTCGTTGAAAAGAACCAGTATACCCTTGTCGGGGGAGTTGAAATCGATGATGTTCAGACAGGCGTTGTCCAGGCGCAGCCGCCAGTAGCAAACCAGATCCATGCCCAGAACAGCTGCGACAACAGCCCTGATGACACCGCCGTGGGAAACGACGACTATCTCCTGATCATCCAGATGGCGCTCCACAATCGACCGGATAGCCTCATTAACCCGCGCGGACATCTGAGAAAAAGACTCTCCTTGAGATCCTGAGCCGTCGAGGGGACTGTCCCACCAGTTTTTGCCCGAATCAATCAATTTGTCCTTGACTTCTTTAGTAAAAACCTTTCCTTCCCAGCTTCCAAAATTGACTTCCCTTAACCCGGGCACAGGCATTACAGGCAGGTTATGGGGCTGGGCCAAAATCTCCGCTGTTTTTACCGCCCTTGTTAAATCACTCGTGTAAAAAGCTGTTATTTTGTAGTCTCTTAAACGCCTGGCCAAAAATTCAGCCTGCTCAATTCCAAGCCTGGAAAGAGGTACATCCGTATGTCCCTGAAATTTAAATTCGGCATTCCAGGTTGTCTGACCATGTCTGATAAAATAAATCCGGCAGCTCAATCAAAGACCTCCCAGCGGAATCTTCACCGACATTTCTTAAATTAACGTTCTTCCTTTTCAACCAGCTCTTTAACTCTTTGCACAAGCTCGGCAATTAAATGGGGGAGAGGTTCGGACTTAAGGCCAATCAAATCAAACGCATTGCGGCTTAAGGGCAGAAGAATTTTACGGGCCGGGCTTAAAGCGATCGCCTCAGCCATTCCGGGCGTCAATTCTCCAAGCATTGCATGTGGTATTAGAATACTCACCGGCCCCACTATGAGGTTAACCCTTTGAGCACTGTAAATTATTGCATTTTCACCTGTAGCGCCCTCATTGGCTCCAGCTTTTAACATAACGGAAGTAGCCGCGGAGTTTGTCCCAAGGGCCAGGAGTTCAACATTTTCGGGCAATTCCCGGCGGAGTTTATCCATAATATGCCTGCCTATACCTCCGCCCTGCCCGTCTATAACCGCAATCCTCATTTTTATCGCCTAGTCAGTTATTATATCACACCCGTCCGATATGAAAAGACGTTAGGAATATGATCGGGAATTTCATCCTTCCTGATTTTTTGATTCCATTTCCACAATCTGAATATTCTTCTTAACAAGCGAACGGGCAAAACGATTGTTTCTCAGATGCAGTTTTTTGTTTTCTTTTTCCAGTCGCATAAGTGAACAGATTCTTTCTTTTTCCAGCTTTTCTACCAGATTAAGCAGGACTCTCCGGCTCAGCCTCAACTGTTCCACTTTTTCTTCCAGTTCCTCTGCCCGCTGCTGCCAGTAGCAGACTTCGTCGCAGCCGTCCAAGAGCGATCACCCCCTTTTTAGTATATGGCTGTATGCTTCGATATAGACATCAACAGCCCTAAAAGGCGGTGGCTCCTATTCTTACCCGGCGCATTTTTTTAAGTTCACAACCGACTGGTAAGGAACAGTAACTTCCCCGATGTACCCATGCCCGGCTTGGCCCCCGTGAAAATCCGATCCTCCTGTAGAAACCAGGTTATACAATCTGCAGGTTTTTAAAAAGCGGCTGATCGTTTCGGGACCATGCCCGGGGTAATAGACTTCCAGACCCTGCAGCCCGTCTTTAACGAACTCGGGAATAAAATCTTCACTGTTGTCAATAACGGGATGAGCAAGAACTGTAACCCCGCCTGCTTTGCGGATCAGTTGAATGGCCTCACTCGTGCTGTATTTAAACCGCGGAACATAAGCGGGGCGCCCTGTGCCCAGGTATTGCTCAAAAGCCTGGGCAATAGACTGGACAAGACCGGATTTGATGAGAACCCTGGCCACATGCGGACGGCCTACTGAACCCTTCCCGGCAGCAGCCAGAATCTGGTCCAGGGTTATCTGAACACCCAGATCACACAACCTGGCCGCAATCCTGCCAACCCTCTCTTTTCTCTTCTGCTTCAGCAGTTCAAGAAAAGACAGAAAAACAGGGTTCGTATAATCCATCAGATAACCGAGCAGGTGGACCTCGCTGCCCTTGTGTTCGGTGCTCATTTCAACGCCGGGCAGCACCTCCAGGGATAACCTGCGGCCCGCTTCCAGTGCGGGGGCAATACCTGATGTGGTCTCGTGATCGGTTACGGCAATTGCCTTTAAGCCGGCTGTTTTCGCCAGGTAAACCACCTGAGCGGGTGTCTCAAAGCCGTCGGAAGCGTCAGTATGAATATGCAGATCAGCAGACAATACCTTCACCTGTTTTCCCGTTCCACACCTTCTTGAACAGGTGCAAAAAATTACCTCCCAGAAACTTGCGGATATCTTCCTCTTCATAGCCCCTGCAGAGGAGCCCCTCTGTCAGGGCAGGCAAATCACCAACATCACCCAGGCCTTCAAGACGCCCGGAATAGCCGTCAAAATCGGAGCCCAGCCCGATGCAGTCCGGTCCGGCAATGGATACTATATGATCAATATGGTCAAGGAGCTTTTCTAAAGACGGGCTCTGTTGGTGGACAAAATCAGGATAAAAGCAAAGGCCCATCACTCCCCCGCCGGCAGCCAGTGCTTTGATCTGCTTATCGGTCAGGTTGCGGGGATGCGGACAGACCGTCCCGCTGTTTGAGTGCGAAGCAATTACCGGCTGAGTTGAGATCTCCAGCACATTCCAAAAACCGGCTTCCGAGAGGTGAGAAACATCTATCAACATATTTAAACGGTTCATTTCCTTGACTACTTCAACTCCAAATTTAGTCAACCCGCCGCATGTCCATGTTTCGGCTACCCCGTCGCCAAGCTCATTGCGGCCGTTCCAGGTAAGGGTAAGGCATCGTACTCCAAGTCGGTAAAACATCCGGAGGACCTCAATCCGCCCCTCCAGCGCCTCACCACCTTCGATAGACAGAATGGCGGCTATTTTGTCAAGTTCAATAGTTTTTACAAGATCGTTGAAATCACGCGCCAACATTATTTCCTTACTGCAGTCATCCAATTCACAATAAAAACGGTCAAACAGCTCCATTGCCCTCCTGAGGTAATTCCCCCTGTATTGGGGTGAGATAAAGGCGGCAAAAAACTGAACCTTCACCCCGCCTTTGCGAAGACGGGGCAGGTCTACGTGACCGCTATCCCTGCTTGCCTTTAAACTGCATTTGTCCTGCGCCAGAACAGTAAGAACATCGCAGTGCGCGTCTACAATAATACTGCTTGTGTGCAGTTGACAGTTCATCCCATACCTCCAGAACAATTTTTCACCGCAGAAAATCAAAAACCTGTCTATCAAAAATAAACAGGTTTAAAGAATCCTGCCCTTAAATGCTATCGGGGTTCAACAATTAGCTTGATTGCTGTTCTCTCTTCCCCATCTATAACGATGTCGGTAAAAGCAGGTATACAAATCAGGTCGATTCCACTGGGGGCTATAAAACCACGTGCAATAGCAATTGCCTTGATCGCCTGGTTGAGGGCCCCTGCGCCAATTGCCTGTATTTCCGCGCAGCCCCTTTCTCTGAGCACCCCGGCCAATGCGCCAGCTACAGAATTTGGACTGGACTTTGCTGCTACCTTTAACACCTCCATGGTCGAAACCTCCTTCTTTTTACCGAAAGAAAATCAATCTTCTTACATAAGTATTCTTAGCAAGTAATAAAATTCCTTTTGTTATTCAGAAAATATTTAATTATTAATTCTGATTATTCATTATTTGCAATTCTCACTATGCTCCCGGATTCACCAGTTAATGCATTTATCTCAATTATTACGGCATTGAACTGGTACAGTCCGGGGGCTACCTCGAACCGCCTGGGAATCTGGGTGAGAAACTTTTCAATAACTAAATCGGCTTTCACACCGATTACTGAATCAGACGGACCTGTCATACCGACATCGCTGATATAAGCCGTCCCGCCTGGAAGTATTTTTTCATCGGCTGTCTGAACATGAGTATGCGTTCCGCAAACCGCCGAAACGCGCCCGTCCACATAAAGCCCGAAAGCTATTTTCTCCGAGGTCGCCTCTGCGTGGAAATCGACAATCAGCGCTTTTACCTTATTCTTGAGCTTTGCCAGAATCTCGTCAGCTTTGTGAAACGGGCAGTCCAGGTTGCCTGGCATAAATATCCGCCCGGACAGATTCATGACCCCTATGGATTCACCCTGTTTGTTTTTGAATATATTTATTCCGTTTCCCGGAGCGCCGGCCGGATAATTGGCCGGCCTTACAACCCTGCCTTCTTTGTCGATAAAATTAAAAATTTCTTTTTGATCCCAAACGTGATTTCCCATGGTTAAAACATTAATTCCGGAGGCAAAAAGCTCATTAGCCACCTCCTGTGTCAACCCGTTGCCGCCGGCGGCATTTTCACCGTTGGCAATTATAAAATCTATTTCAAACTGTTTGATCAGCCCCGGGATGTTTTCCTTTACCGCCCTCCTGCCGGCCCTGCCGACAATATCCCCGATTAGTAAGACACGCAACCAATTTTCCTCCCGCTATCCTGAAAATAAGTATCCGATAGGCACGGCAATATCAACGCTCACTCCGGTGCTTAAGCACCGACAGCAGCACGGCTTGCTTCGGACCGGACTAGCGGTGCTGCAAAGGCGGCATGGCAAATTTTAAAAATATAGCTTCCATTATACTTCTGATCTCATTTAGCCTCTTCAAGAAACTACCAGTGTGCCGCTGGTTTCGCACCACTGTCCGGTTACCCTCGCTTCGCCGGCTGCTGTTACCGGCGCTTCGCAAGTCGTTCGCTGTTGACAACACCGTGCTCTTTGGACGGTTTTACTGAATGCTTACTTTTTCATCATCTGATAGCGCCGCTTGAAAGCGGCATGGATGTCTATCCTGAAAATTAACTTGCCTTAGGGAGGTCAACTGCCTACGTGCCATGTTCGCCTCTTATACTTGTACGAACTCGTTCACCCTCGGGCTCGGTCAAAACTCGGAGCATACGCCTCAAACAATTCCCTCGCTTATCCTCGGGTTCTCTCGTTCTTCGAATGAAGACTCAAAATCGCACTTGAGGCATTGCCCTCCCTTTGCTGATGAATTTTCATTTTACTGACGGCGCTGCATTAGTAAAACATGGGTATTTACTTATTAAATACTAGGACGCGGTCTTCCTCCCGGAAGGCAAATAAACTTTTCTCGCTATTGGAACCCTTCATGCTTTCAAGCATATATTCGATAACTTCCTCTTGAAAAAACTGGTCGTCATCAAGATTTACATCCGCATTTTCCGTAACCAAATTTTCACCAAGCAGCCCACGCGCCAACCTTACTATTAGAGCAATCTCTTCATGCGACAGTGTATCCAGATCACGCTGAACTTCTATTATATTTAACTGGTCGCAATCAAGGCGATTTATTTCAACTACTTTTGATTTTCTCCCTTCAAGAAGGTTAAAAACTTCTAAACTATCCACCGCCTGTTTCTTTATCCGATCAAAATATTCGGGTTCAAGGACAGTTGAGGAAATAAAAGAAAATTTTAAACAATGACCGACAGGATCAAAATTTATCGTGGCTATTTCTGGATAACGTACAAGAATGGAAATTAAAAGACCGTCGCTCCAATTCACGTTTTCTTTGCTGCCTGGCCGGACAGTCAACAAAAACAATCACCTTCTCCTTGCAAAATTGTTACTTGGAACTTTTTATCCGGGACATTTGATCATGTTCTGCCTTTGTGTAATAAATCCTGCTTAAAAAACACCTTTAAAAAAAGAAAAATTTATCTAATAAATCCATCAAAAAGAAAAAAATAAAAAAACGGCCCTTATTAAGGACCGCCACTTACTATTTTGCGTATTCCATAACCCTTATTTCCCGTAAGATGGTTACTTTAATCTGCCCCGGATATTCAACTTCATTCTCTATCTTTTTAGCAATCCCGCGAGCCAGGTGTACTGAGCCGAGATCGTCCACCTTTTCCGGTTTAACCATGATCCGGATTTCCCTTCCCGCCTGGATAGCATAGGACTTATCAACTCCCTCAAAAGAGTTGGCAATTTCCTCAAGCTTCTGCAGCCTCTTTAAATAGGCTTCAAGAGTTTCCCGCCTCGCTCCCGGCCTGGCGGCTGAAATTGCGTCCGCAGTCTGGATAAGCACAGCGATAATCGTCTTTGGTTCCTCGTCACCGTGATGAGCCGCAATAGCATGAACTATCTCGGGATGCTCCTGGTACTTTTTGGCCAGTTCCACGCCGATTGTTACATGAGGGCCTTCCACCATATGGTCCATTGCCTTACCTATATCGTGCAAAAGGCCTGCGCGTTTAGTCAGCTGAATATCCACCCCGAGCTCGGCAGCGATCAAACCGCCTAGGTGAGCGACTTCAACAGAGTGCTTGAGAACATTTTGGCCGTAGCTGGTCCTGTATTTAAGACGTCCGAGCAGGTTGACCATTTCCGGGTGCAGACCGTGCACCCCGGTCTGGAAAGAGGCCTGTTCGCCGGCTTCCCGGACCTGAACCTCAATTTCTTTTTGAGCCCTGTCCACCATCTCTTCAATCCTGGCAGGATGGATGCGGCCGTCCACGATCAATTTCTCCAGGGCAATCCTGGCCGCTTCCCTGCGAATAGGATCAAACCCGGATAGGATAACTGCCTCCGGAGTATCGTCGATAATTAACTCAACACCCGTGAGTGTTTCAAAAGCCCTTATATTACGTCCTTCCCGGCCGATGATCCGCCCCTTCATCTCATCGTTCGGCAGCGGGATTACGGCAACCGTGGTTTCGGCGGAATGGTCAACGGCACAGCGCTGAATAGCTAGCGAAATAATATCCCGAGCCCTTTTATCAGACTCTTCTTTGATTCTGTTCTCCATCTCGCGGATCATTACTACTTCTTCGTGCTGAATCTCTTTTTCCAGGTTGGAGAGCAACAGTTGCCTTGCCTCTTCGGATGTCATCCCGGAAACCCTTTCCAACTCAGCTATCTTCCGGTTCTGCATCTCTTTGAGCCTGTTTTTGACGTCCTCAATTTCCTGTTCCTTGCGGTTTAAAGCTTCTTCTTTGCGTTCAATGCCCTCAACTTTTCGATCTAGTGTTTCTTCTTTTTGAACCAGCCTTCTTTCCAGGCGCTGAAGTTCGGAACGCCGCTCCTTGTTCTCCTTTTCGACTTCGTTGCGAAGCTTTAATACTTCTTCCTTGGCCTCTAAAACAGATTCCCGCCTAGTAGCTTCAGCGAATAATACCGCTTCTTCTTTTATTTTTTTCGCTTCTGTTTCGGCAGAAATAATTTTGGCCTCTGCAAGGTATTTTCTGATCATGTACCCAATTGCAAAAGCAACTAAAACAACAGCAACCAATACCCCTATTATCTGGGGTTCCAAGCATTTCACCTCCCAAATCCTAGAAAATACGCGTTAAAAATTGCATAAAAAAAACCGAGACAACACTCGGCAGAAAAAGAATCAGCTACATAACACTTTCCTTCGTTATTTAAAAACTTACAAATAAAACCCCCAAACAGTAAAAGGGTAGTTGTTAAATATTAACTACCTTACCCACTGGTAGAAATTCCTGCTATGGCTTTATTTTAAAGGATAGTAATTACCTGTATCTGATCTAAAAGGACTTTAATATCTTTACTGATTCTATTTTCTCCCAGATTAGATTGTACTAGCTTTGCAGTTATTTGTCAAGAAAAACTAAAACTACTCCCCAGGCCCGGCCGAAGCCAGCCTGGCTTCACCCAGGTTAAAAGCCTGGCGCACTTTTTTTTCAATTTCTAAGGTCAGTTCCGGGTGTTCCTTAAGAAAGTCCTTTGCGTTTTCCCGCCCCTGTCCGAGGCGTTCTTCCCCGTATGAATACCATGCCCCGCTTTTGCTGATTATGTTCAGTTCGGCCGCCATGTCCACGATGATGCCTTCCTGGGATATTCCGTGCCCGTACATGATATCAAATTCAGCCTGCTTGAAAGGAGGGGCAATTTTATTCTTCACTACTTTAACCCTCGTGCGGTTGCCAATCATATCGGCGCCCTGTTTCAAGGTTTCCGTTTTACGTACATCAAGCCGGACCGAAGCATAAAACTTTAGCGCCCTGCCGCCGGGTGTCACTTCGGGGTTGCCGAAAGTAACGCCTACTTTCTCCCTGAGCTGGTTTATGAAAATAGCCGTTGCGCGGGACTTGCTGATTACGCCGGTCAGTTTCCGCAAAGCCTGAGACATAAGCCTGGCCTGCAGGCCTACAAACGGATCGCCCATTTCGCCTTCAATTTCCGCCCGCGGAACAAGAGCCGCCACCGAATCAACCACAACCACGTCGATGGCCCCGCTGCGGACCAGCGCTTCGCAGATCTCCAGCGCCTGCTCTCCCGTATCAGGCTGAGACAGGAAGAGGTTGTCAATATCTACACCCAGATTTTTTGCATAATAGGGATCCAGGGCATGTTCAGCATCTATAAAAGCGGCGATACCACCCATTTTTTGCGCCTGAGCGATGATATGCAGGGCCACGGTGGTCTTTCCGGAAGATTCAGGGCCGAAAATTTCCACCACACGCCCGCGGGGCACACCTCCTATACCAAGGGCTATATCAAGCGACAGGGCGCCCGTTGAAATAACCTCCACGTCAAACTTCCCCGCCACATCCCCCAGTTTCATGATCGAACCCTTGCCAAACTGGCGTTCAATCTGCACCAGGGCTCCCTCCAGGGCTTTATATTTATCGTTCAAACCAGTCTTCCTCCTCTATATCGAATCAACCACCTAAATGAAGTTTAATTAAGTTTAGGGCGGCATTTGATGCGCCCCACCTGACGCTAGTCCGGTTTCCCGGAAAACGGAACTGGTGGCAGGCAGTCCCGCAGTCAACCGCCAGGGCAATAAAAACCAGCCCTACAGGTTTATCCTGCGTCCCCCCACCAGGCCCGGCAATACCCGTAACTCCCACAGCCAAAGAACTTCCGGTTAAATCCCGTACTCCCTGGGCCATAGCCACGGCGGTTTCCCGGCTTACCGCGCCGTGTTGTTCAAGAGTCTTTCTGGGCACACCTAAAAGCCTTTCTTTGACCATGTTGTCATAAGCCACTACGCTTCCTAAAAAGTAACCGGAACTTCCGGGAATACTAGTCAGCCTTTTGGCAATCAGCCCGCCGGTGCAGGACTCCGCCGTAGATACTGAAAGGCCTTTGTCAAGCAGTAAAGCGCCAACCGTTTCTTCAATAATTTCTTCATCCTCGCCAAAGATAAAACCGGCCAATCTTTCTTTTACCCGCCCCGCAAGCTCTGAAACCATGTCTTCCGCGGCCTGCGGGCTCTCCGACCTTGCGGTTACCCGCACATGGACTTCACCTGGTTTAGCCAGGTAAGCCAGCCCGGGGTTGCCCTGCCCGCCCAGATCAGCCAGATTTTGCTGAACCATGGCTTCGGCAATGCCGGTAACCTTGATGATTTTGCTGCGCACAAGCATCCCCCGGATGTCTAAAGCTGCCAGAAAGGGCTCCACCGATTCTTCGAATATCGCTTTGAGTTCGCCCGGCGGCCCCGGCAGCAGGAATATATAACGCCTGTCTTTTTCGATAAGAACTCCGGGAGCGCTGCCGCGCGGATTCGGCAGTATCCTGGATCCCAACGGAAAAAAGGACTGCTTGTCCATAACTTCAGGAAGCCTGAGACTTCTGCTGCGGTAAAGGTCTTTTAACCAGGAAAGAGTGGTCTGATCCTGTACCATAGGCAGGCCCAGGACTCCTGCCGCGGTTTCCTTGGTTAGATCGTCCGTCGTTGAGCCCAGCCCGCCGGTCACAATAACCAGGTCCGAACGCGACACAGCCCGGGCGAGCGAATCAGCCAGCCGGTCCCAGTAATCACCTACGGTGGTATGCAGAGCAGCGTCTATGCCCATGGCCGCCAGACGCCGCCCCAGGTACTGGGCATGTGTATTTAATATCTCGCCGCGAAGCAGTTCCGTTCCGGTGAAAATCAATTCAGCCTGCAATTTAATCTTTTTCCTTAAATGGTAATTCTTTCACTTATTTTAAAACGAGAGTATAAAATATGTCAAGAACTATAAATTTTTTTAAGCAGGGGCCTGACCGGGGAAAACAGTGGAGAAGAGGCCAAAATCAACAGTATATTCTCTGCCCGGGCGCGGGTACTCCCGAAAGGATCTCGCGCAGCTTGTCACCGCTGATCCTCTCCTGCTCCAGAAGCACCTCAGCTATACGGTACAGGGCGGCCCGCAGGCTGATCAGGCAGCTTCTTACACGCGCCTCCTGGGCGCCGAGGATTTCTGAAAGAACGCGGTAATGAAGCCCGCCGGGCAAATGCTCGGAGCTGACTACGCCCAGCCTGGACATGCCGCTGTCGACTATCTTCTCAGCCAGGCGCATAGCCTGCTGGTAATCATTTACCGCGCCGGTGCTCTTGTTACCCAGGACCTGTTCCTCGGCCACCGCCCCGGCCAGCATGATTGCAATCTGGTCCTCCAGGTAATTCCTGGTGAACATATAGGTATCGTCCTCGGGGCTCTGGCGCATATAACCCAGCGCCTGGCCGCGCGGCGCCACAGTCAGCGTGGAAACCGAACCGGGTTTGACAATCTCGCTCATCAGTGCATGGCCGGTTTCGTGAATGGCCACCCTCTCCAGCTCGGCCCTCATAGGCCGGCGCTCGAGACGGTCCCCGAGCAGTACCTTGTCGACAGCTTCCTGGAAATGATGCTGCTCGATTACTTTGGAATTGCCCCTCATCGCCAGGATGGCCGCCTCATTGGCCAGGCTCTCCAGGTGAGCGCCGCTGAAGCCGAAGGTATCCCGCGCGAGCGCTTCCAAAGAAACATCCTCCGCAAGCGGTTTATTGCGTGTGTGCAGCTTGAGTATTTCCAGCCTTCCCTCTTTATCAGGAAGGTCAACCCTTACCTGCCGGTCAAACCTTCCCGGCCGCAGCAGGGCAGGGTCGAGCATATCTATCCTGTTGGTCGCGGCCATCACAAGCAGCCGTACATTTTCGTCAACCCTTAAGCCATCCATCTCAACTAGAAGCTGATTCAGGGTCTGGTCGTATTCAAGGTGGCTGGTGGTGCGGCCCCGCCGGCCCCCGAGTATTTCTATCTCATCAATAAAAATAAGCGCATTGCTTTTTCCCTGTTTTAAAGCCTTTTCCCTGGCCGATTGAAAAAGACGGCGCACTCTCTGGGCGCCCACACCCGCGTACATTTCTATAAATTCGCTGCCGCTCGCTGCGACAAAGACGGCATCCGTATAGCTTGCCGCTGCTTTGGCAAGCATCGTTTTCCCCGTTCCCGGCGGCCCGGTGAGCAGGACCCCTTTTAACGGGCGGATGCCCAGTTCTTGGATTGCGTTTATATTCCTGATAAAATCCAGAGCCTCGCTGAGTTCCTGTATGGCGGTAGCTTGTCCGCCCACATCTCCAAATGAAATCTGCTGGTTTGCAGACACCTGATGCTCGCTGAAATTTTTGTTCAGCAGGCCCCGCGTGGTGGCGAAATAATATGCCCCGGCGCCGACGGCAACAAAAAAAATAAGCGGTGTCACATCATACCCGACAACAACCAGGAAAATCAGGACAGCCAAAATCACACCGAGACAGATTTCCTTGAGCACGAAAGAAACCTTCCTTTCCGGCGAAATAACTCTAATAGCATTCTAGATTATAACATAAACAGGGAAAGGTTTGATCAGGAAATTAAAGCAAGGAGTGTTTAAAACTGCCACTGGAGAATCAGCTTAAACCGGAGTTTTTTCCGGCCCTCTTTTCAAGCAGGTTTTTCAGTTCCCCGGCTTAGCATGCTTTCCGTCTGAAATCCTTTCAGTTCGGTGTATGAATAAGTACTTCTATCCCTTTCAACAAGGAATATGGCAGGGTAAAGTTCCACATTGAAAGCATCCTCCATACCCCGGTCATTGTCGCCGTCGACATATACAAAAGAAACCTTTCCGCTGTATGCCGCCTGGACAGCTTCAATGACGGGCTTCTGCCTGTTGCATTCGCCGCAGGTCCTCAGGTAAAAGTACACAAGGATCGGTTTACCTTTGCTTAAGGCGGAACGAAAATCAGCCTTTGGGTCAGGCGCTGGGACCGTGTCTTCAACCTTTGTATTTCTAGCGCTTTCTTCACCTTTTTCTTCAACTCCGACGGAGCCTGGGCCCGTTGTTTTTCCTGCGGCGCCCGGCTGCGCTTCCGGAACACTGCCGGCGGCTGTCTTTTCGTTTACCGGCGAACCCGCCGTGGGGCCGTTTGTCAGCGTGCCAAAAGCTTTTTCTTTCCCAGGCACATTTTCATTTTGGGTCAACTGCGCCGGCTTGTGCAAAGACGCTGCAGTTGGCCCGGAAGAACCGGACCCGGCCCATATTAGGCATTTGTATAAGTGTGTATCTTTATATTGGTATTTAGGAATTATGAAATATTGAGAATAATGGAGATATCCATTGATAAATATTCAAATATTGAGATAGGGGACGGGGTTGTTGACATCAGCCCGCATTATAGCCGGCCCGGTTTTTTACTCCATGGTAATCTGCCCTGTTTTATTTTTTGTCCTGGGGATTACCTCGTATAAATAATTATTATCGTGCCTCATCTGCAGATAAATCCGGTCCTGATCAACAAACACACTTGCTGTTGCGCCTCTTTCCGCTGCCTGTTTATTTACGTAATCGACCATTTCCCGGTAGTTCCCCCGCATTATAGCCTCATAAACCGCAAACTGGCTGTAGTAAAAAGCATTTTTCAACTGAACGTCGCGTTTGTCCCGAAGGACGAGCTCATAGAGTCTGCCGCCCAATATATTCCGCACCCCCCTGTTAAGCTCCCCGTAGGTGTCTTTCAGGTTCTCAACCGGGGCAAGCAGAACAGAAATTTGCACCAGGGATCCATCCCGCTTTATTACAAATGTCTGGATATAACTCTGGCTTTTCAGGAAGTCCGCCAGGGGCTGTTCAATGCTGAACCTGTTAAACAGCCAGCGCGCGCCCCAAAAGACCAGCAGGCTGGCCACCAGGACCAACAGGATTATGGGTACCCGCAAACCCCGCCAGGGCATCCTCGATCCACCTTCTTTTTGTTAAACCAGTTTTCCCAGAATATCATATTCGAGACCCCTGGTTACCATAACTTTTACAAAATCTCCAGCCTTGGGCCCTGGGCTTCCGGCTGTAAAATAAACTTTTCCGTCAACTTCAGGGCTATCCGCTTCTGATCGGCCGAAGTAAAGATTGCTTGTCTTATCTTTCCCATCTACGAGCACAGTTATTTTACCGCCAACCAAAGACTGGTTGTATTGAAGGGATATCTGCTGCTGCAGGGCCATTGCCCGGTGGTAGCGTTCCTCCTTAATCTCTTCCGGAACCTGGCCGGCCATCAGTATGGCTAAAGTCCCCTCTTCCGGATAAAACTTGAAAACACCTGCCCGCTCAAAAGACATATCCTTCATGAAACCAATCAGTTCTTCAAAATTCCGCTCGCTTTCACCCGGGAAACCAACCATGAAGGTCGTTCTCAGCGCAAGTCCGGGGATGGCTGCCCGCAGTTTTAAAATCAGCTTTTTTACTTCTGAAACGCTTTGGCGGCGGTTCATCCTGAGCAGTATTTCATCGCTGGCGTGCTGTATAGGAATGTCAAGGTACCGGCAGACTTTTGGTTCGCCGGCAAGGACCTCAATAAGTTCCCTGGTAAAATGGTCTACTGAACAGTACATCAGGCGCAGCCAGAAAAGATCCGGAATGTTTGCGAGACGCCCGAGCAGTTCCGCCAGCCGGTATTTGCCGTACAAATCAATCCCGTAACTGGATGTATCCTGGGCAATCAAGATAATCTCTTTCACGCCCTGAGTAGCCAGCAGCCTTGCCTCTTCCTCGATGGATTCAATCGTCCGGCTCCTATAGTGCCCCCTGATTGCCGGTATAATGCAATATGCGCAGCGGTTGCTGCAGCCTTCGGCGATTTTCAGGTATGCCGTATGGGGAGGAGTAATTCTTAGACGGGGCAGGGAGGATGTAAGTTCATACTGCGGCCCGGTTATCTCACAAAACCTTTCTCCGTCCAGGGCGCGCTGGACAAGCCCGGCAACGTGCGGAACGGATCCTGTGCCAAAAAAACCGTCCACTTCGGGGAATTCCTCAAGAAGCAGCCGGCCGTATCGCTGCGGCATACAGCCGCAGACGAGCAGAACCCGGCAGGCGCCGGATTTTTTATAACGGGAAAGTTCAAGAATATTTTTGATCGACTCCTCTTGGGCCGGTTCAATGAAACTACAGGTATTTACGATCAGGACTTCGGCTTCTTCCTCACTGTTGGTTATCTCAAAGCCTGCCTCTTTCAAAAGTCCCAGCATTATCTCGCTATCCACCAGGTTTTTTGCACAACCCAGGCTGACCAATCCAACCAGGCAAGACATAAAGCGCTCCCCTTCCCTTTGGCCGAAAGGCGCCAAAACCTCCCTGCATTATTTTTGCACAGTAAATTCTTTTTCTATTACTTCGCCCTTCTTACCCAGAGGACCTATTACGCGGCCGTTTACCGTTACCTTAACTGCTCCGGCGTTGCCCAGCCTTATGTTTATCCGTTCGCTTGCCTGGAAGCTTTTGGTATCGCCGGCGGCAATAGTACCTGTGAACTTGATCACTCCGTCCGAGGTAATCCGCATCCAGCATTTGCCGCCTGTTACTTCCAAAACAACGTTAAGTCCCTTTTGATTTGCTGCGGCTGTTTCTTCCTGCCGGGTATCCTTTTTAAGGTTTTCAATTAAATTGGTATGCTTGACGGCTTCAGGGCCTAAACCGTTAAATTTTACAATATGGGTCCAAAACAAATACCCGGCTAAGGTTATTATTATAACAAAAGCTAAATAATAGGCGGTTTTTTTGAGAATTTTTACAGATTTGGGTTCTTTGGGCGGGAAAATAAAAGCTGCCGGTGTATGATCTTCCGGCAGGTTATTTATTTCAACCGGACCTTGTTTCTCAAATTCTGACAGAAGCTCCCTGTGATCCAAATCCAGAAGCCGCGCATAGCTTCTCAAGAACCCCCTAGTATAAACGCCTCCGGGAAGGGCGTCAAAAGAATCGTTTTCAATGGCCTTGATGTACCTTAAGTTAATCTTCGTTAATTGCGCGACATCTTCCAATGACAAACCCCGGGCTTCCCTGGTCTTTCGCAAGGTTTCCCCGATTTCCAATAGACCCACCCCTAACTGAAGGCCTGTGATATTATCGTATTCCTTAAGCACGGAACAGTCAAACTATTTTTACTGTCTATGAAACGTTTCCTGATATTGATCAAGGGTCATTAAAACAGCTCTGGGCTTATTTCCTCCCTCCGAACCGCCCACGATTCCCCTTCGTTCCATGATATCGATCAGGCGCGCCGCCCTTGTGTAACCTATGCGCAGGCGCCTTTGCAAAAGTGAGACTGAGCCGTGGCCGGCTTCTATCAAGAACTCTACTGCACGAGGTAAAAGCTCATCCTCAAATTCCTGGGAATTTCCCCTTGAGTTTGTTTCCCCGATCAGGCGGCCTTCGTAATTGGGGCAGGCTTGCTTTTTCAGAAAGGAGACCAGCGATTCCACTTCCTGGTCGGAGAGAAAGGCGCCCTGCAAACGGACGGGTTTTGCAGCCCCGACAGGGTAAAAGAGCATATCTCCCCTTCCCAGCAGCTTTTCAGCTCCTGCCATATCCAGAATCGTCCTGGAATCTATTTGCGAAGAAACCGCAAATGAGATGCGTGATGGAATATTGGCCTTGATCATACCGGTAATTACATCCACAGAAGGGCGCTGCGTCGCGACCACAAGGTGGATTCCCGCTGCCCTGGCCATCTGGGCGAGGCGGCAGATAGCGTCTTCCACATCTGCCGGGGCGATCATCATTAAATCAGCCAGTTCATCAATGATGACCACCAAAAAAGGTATTGTTTTCCTCTCTTCCTCCTGCCCGTCCCTGGATTCGAAGCTGTATGGAAGGTTATTATACCGGTTGATGTCCCTCACTCCGGCGGAGGCAAACAGCTCATACCTTCGTTCCATCTCTTTAACTGCCCAGCGCAGGGAAGTAGCAGCTTTGCGCGGTTCCGTAACAACCGGGGAAACGAGGTGGGGTATACCGTCGTATGTACTCAGTTCAACCATTTTGGGATCAATGATCAGGAACTTGACCTTGTCAGGCGGAGCTTTAAACAAAATGCTGGCAATTAAGATATTCAGGCAGACACTTTTCCCCGAACCCGTAGCCCCTGCAATTAGAAGATGGGGCATCTGGGCCAGGTCGGCAACGATGGGTTTGCCGGCAATATCCTTACCCAGGGCTACCGTCAGACAGGAAGCTGATTTTTGAAACTCATCGGTTTCCAGCAGCTCGCGCAATGAAACCATGGAAATCTCCCGGTTGGGCACTTCTATTCCAACAGCCGCCTTGCCTGGAATCGGGGCTTCGATGCGCACATCGGGAGCAGCCATACACAGTGCAATATCGTCGGAAAGGCTTACAATCCTGCTTACCTTGACACCTGCGGGCGGCTGTATTTCATAGCGGGTTATGGTCGGCCCCCTGGACACCTGGGTTACTCTCGCTTTCACACCAAAACTCTGCAGGGTCTCTTCCAGCGTGCGTATGCTTTCCGTGATATCCTTGCTTACCCGCCTGACTTTCGGACGAACCTGCCTGGCCAGAATACTTAAAGTGGGTAACTGGTAAGATATGTTCTCGGTTGTCGCAAGCGGTTCCAATTCACCAGGCAGAAAAACAGCCGGCAAATCCTCCTCCCCGTACTGGTCCCTGTTCTCTGTATGGAAAGTAATCACCGGCGCCCTAACGTCTTTAGCAAAGGCCGGCTTATTGCCTTTTTTCCCGCCCGCAATCTCCCCTTCGGCAAATTCTTCCGCTTCTATTCCGCTCTGATCAATGATCACCGGGGGAGAGGGCGGATCGTCAGGGATTTCAATTTCTTCTTCCGTGAAAAGAAAGTTCAAGAAAAACTGCTTAAAACGCGCATAGAGTATACTAAAACGGATGACGGATCTTTTAATAAGCATGTTGAGACTGACATTGGCGCTGAGCAGTATGCCGACTAGGGCAAGGGTAAACAAAACAACATAAGTTCCGGTAAGACCGAAAGAACGCTTTAAAACTAGGCTGCAAACAGCCCCCACAATCCCCCCGCCCTTTCCTTTCAGGCCCGCATCCAGGGCGTGCGAAGGCGGGATAATCAGGTGGATAACAGTTAAAATCACTATAAAAATTAAAAGCCCGCCATAAAAGCGAGGAATCACCTTCAGCTGGCTTTTCAAGAAAAGCAGGCGCAACCCAAAAAAAACCAGCAGCACAGGAAAAACATAGCGTCCCTCACCGGTTATGCCGCGTAAAATACGCTCGACCAACTTGCTGACCAGCCCTACGGAGGGATTTAACAGGCTGATTAAGCAAAGAATGGCCACGGTGAGAAAAACTATCCCCACTATTTCGTACTTCTGCTGCTCCTTCGCCTGCCTGGAAATTGCCATAAATAAACCAACCCCTAGCAGTTATATACTACATAAGATAACAGATTCCTGCATTATTACTATATTTTGCCAGTATGGATTCTATTACCTTATTTCAAACTGCGCGGGATTGTTTTAATTATTTATTTTCTGATTAAAGCAAACATGATTACGGCAGTCCCCAGCAGCAGGCGGTAGACGATAAAAATACCGAAACTGTGGCGGGCAAGGTAATCCAGCAGGAACTTGATTGATAAAAAGCCGACCACCGCGGAAACAAACACGCCTGTAAAAAACGATAAATTAAGGTCTCCGGGGGTAATTTTGAAAAAATGGGCGACCCCGGCGCCGAACACAATCGGGGTAGAAAGCAAAAAGGAGAAGCGGGCTGATTCACTTCTCTTAAGTCCCAGAAGAAGGCCTGCCGTCATTGTAATACCTGCCCTGGAAACACCGGGTATAATTGCCAGCGCCTGGGATACGCCAATCCAAAGGCCTCCTCCAAAGCCCATCTGTTCAAGGCCTTTTCTTTTTGAAGAGCAGGAATCAGCAATAAACAGAATAATTCCCATGGCGATAAGCATGCTCCCAATTAACAAAGGCTCCCGGAAAACAGTTTCCGCCTGTTCTTCAAGGAAGTATCCAAACAGGGCGCCGGGTACTGTGGCTACAACCAGGGTCCAAAAAAGGCGCCCCTGGCTTGTTGAAGGCCGGCTGAAACCTTCCTTAATTAGGAGAAGCCAGTCCTTCCAGTAAAATGCCACCAGGGCCACCAGCGTACCGACATGCAGGGCTACGTCAAAAGTCAGCCCAGGGTCATGCCAGCCAAAAAACCAGGGGACCAGGACCAGGTGAGCTGAACTGGAGATTGGCAGAAACTCCCCCAACCCCTGCACAACGCCTAAAATAACCGCTTCTAAAAACGACAACCGAACCACCCTTGCTTTACTTTATTTCTTATCGACCCAGGGCATTTAAAAAAAAACCAACGCTCTATCAATGATAACATAAAAAGTTAACAAATTACTTTTTTTTTGACAGCTGATTGAAGTCTATACAGTATACTAGAGACCGCCCCATTAAATATCCCTTAAATAAAAAACTGCCTGCAAAAAACTCAAGGTGTATTTTTGGATATATTTAAACATACTAAAAAAAACATTCCGACAGCAAGGAGAGAAACAGATGCCCGAAGAAAACCCCGGCAACGGCAAGAATGACTTTCCTTACCCGCCAGATTTTGAACCGGATCACGGCTGTGAGCCGTTTGATCCAAACGCCCCCGTACCGCAGGAGCCCCAACCAGATAAGCAGAACCAGTCAAGCATGCAAAACTTGAAGGAGTTGGGGACCAATACCTTGCCAGACGGCAAAAGCAATATCCACTGTTTGACCATAATCGGCCAGATTGAAGGGCACCTTGTTCTGCCCCCGCAAAATAAAACTACCAAGTACGAGCATATCATCCCCCAACTGGTTGCCCTTGAGGAAAGCAAGGATATCGAAGGTGTGCTTGTCGTCCTTAACACCGTAGGCGGCGACGTTGAAGCGGGGCTAGCAATATCCGAAATGGTTGCCGGACTTTCCAAGCCGACCGTAGCCATTGTCCTGGGTGGAGGACACAGCATCGGCGTTCCGATTGCAGTGGCGGCAAAGTATAGCTTTATTGCCCAGACCGCCAGCATGACCATACACCCGATCAGGTTGAACGGCCTGGTTATCGGTGTTCCGCAGACCTACGAATATCTGGACAAAATGCAGGACAGGGTAGTGCGCTTTGTGACTCAGCATTCTAAAATAAGTGAGGCAACCTTCAGGGAAATGATGTTCCGAACAGGCGAACTGGCCAGGGATATCGGAACCGTTTTAATCGGCCAGGAAGCGGTCGAATGCGGTTTGATCGATGAAGTGGGCAGCGTGGGACATGCGGTGGATAAGCTAAAAAGGTTGATCAGAGATAAAAAACAGTGGGAAGTGCAACCTGTATAATGATTATATACACACCTTTATATCTGGAACTTGTCCTGGAAGGACTGGAGGATATGAAAGAGCCAAAAATCCGCCAGATCGAACTGGACGGAGTGCCCCTGGTTATTGAGGATACCGGCCCCGGGCAGGGCAGGGTGGTCAAACTTTTAAGCACCAACCCAAGGGACTATCTGCGTGCCGATTTATGCCCAGGAACTGAGATCAAATTTACCCAGCAGTGGTCTAAACCTTGATTTTTGGTCTTTTACTATCTTTCAGCTAATCGTAAGCCCATAGCGACTCAGATAATTTATCGTGCCCCAATGTTCTCCAGCCCTCTCTACCTCTAAAATAGTTTGATAGTTTGGGGCTATTTCTGCTATAGATCAAATTTAGTTTCCGTAATCCTAAAATTAACAAAGAAAGTTGTTCCGGCCGGGCTGGTTTCTATATCTATTGCCGCATTATGCCTGGTGGCTATTTTGTAACATATGGAAAGGCCTAAGCCTGTGCCGTAATCCTTGGTAGTGAAAAAAGGCACGTACAGTTTATCCATATGCTCCGGAGGGATTCCCTTACCCTGGTCTTTTACTGCCAGGACAACGCCCTCCCCGTCGGTAAACGTTTTTATTGTAAGATATCCTCCCTGGTCCATGGCTTCAAGCCCGTTGTGAGTAAGGTTAAGAATTAATTGTTTGATATCATTCTCCTCTAAAAGCAGTTCGGGAACTTCTTTAAGCTCGAGATTAACATTTTTATCATCTTTAATTGCCTCTATTTCTATTAAAGGAATAAGAGATTTTATTATTTCATTAAGGTTGCCGGGTTTTGCATCGTAGGCTTTGCTCCTGGCCAGGGTAAGGTATTCAGTGATAATTGAGTTAGCCCTGTCGAGCTCTCCGATCATTAACTCGAAGCGGTCAAAATACTCTTTGAACTCTCTTTTCCCGCCAAGATATTGCAAATACCCCCTCACACTGGTCATTGGGTTTCTGATCTCATGTGCAATGCCGCCTGCCATCTGGCCGATGAGGTCTATCCGGTCCAGGCGGGCCATTTCTTTTTCCATTTTTACCCTTTTTGTTATGTCCTGAAACACAAGTATACTACCATATATGTTGCCTTCGCTGTCGTATATTGGAGCGGCGCTGTCGGCAAGGACTCTTTCCGTGCCGTCTCTGGCGATAAGCGCCGTATGGTTGGCCAGGCCGATTATCTTGCCTGTTGCAAGAACTTTTTCCACCGGGTTTTCGCAGCGCTGGCGTGTCTGCTCGTTAATTATATGGAATACCTCGGCCAAAGGCCTCCCCTTCGCTTCTTCCTGCGACCAGCCGGTAAGTGTTTCAGCCACCCTGTTCATCATCTCCACACGGCCTACCACGTCAGTGGTGATTACTCCGTCGCCGATAGATCTCAAGGTTAGTCTTAAACGATCCTCTTTCTCTTTCAGTTCTTTCTCAAGCTGCTTTCTTTGTGAAATATCCCGGAAAAGTATGGAAATGCCGTCCTGAAAGGGATAGATAGATACGCCTACCCAAATGCCTGTGTAGATCATTTTAGCCTCGAAATAGACCGGTTTCCTGTCAGTCATTACTTTTTGGTAGTTGTTACCGAATACCGAACCTGCTGATTCTGGAATTATATCGAAGATATTTTTGCCGATGACATTTTCACTCTCCGGTAGATACCGTTTCGCTTCCTCGTTAATATAAACAAGCTTCCATTCACTGTCCAGGGCGTAAAATGCATCGGAGACGCTCTCAAGAATATTTTCGATTTGCCGGTGGGCAATCTCTAATTCTTTATCTTTCTTAACCTTTTCAGTTATATCCTGAAAAACCAGGACGACGCCGTGCATGTTGCCTTCGCTGTCGTATATTGGAGCGGCGCTGTCGGCAAGGACTCTTTCCGTGCCGTCTCTGGCGATAAGCGCCGTATGGTTGGCCAGGCCGATTATCTTGCCTGTTGCAAGAACTTTTTCCACCGGGTTTTCGCAGCGCTGGCGTGTCTGCTCGTTAATTATATGGAATACCTCGGCCAAAGGCCTCCCCTTCGCTTCTTCCTGCGACCAGCCGGTAAGTGTTTCAGCCACCCTGTTCATCATCTCCACACGGCCTACCACGTCAGTGGTGATTACTCCGTCGCCGATAGATCTCAAGGTTAGTCTTAAACGCTCCTCTTTCTCTTTCAGTTCTTTCTCAAGCTGCTTTCTTTGTGAAATATCCCGGAAAAGTATGGAAATGCCGTCCTGAAAGGGATAGATAGATACGCCTACCCAAATGCCTGTGTAGATCATTTTAGCCTCGAAATAGACCGGTTTCCTGTCAGTCATTACTTTTTGGTAGTTGTTACCGAATACCGAACCTGCTGATTCTGGAATTATATCGAAGACATTTTTGCCGATGACATTTTCAC
>DMZI01000008.1:0-11780 GCA_003485325.1 Desulfotomaculum sp. | reverse complement strand
ACGACGCCGTGCATGTTGCCTTCACTGTCGTATATTGGAGCGGCGCTGTCGGCAAGGACTCTTTCCGTGCCGTCTCTGGCGATAAGCGCCGTATGGTTGGCCAGGCCGATTATCTTGCCTGTTGCAAGAACTTTTTCCACCGGGTTTTCGCAGCGCTGGCGTGTCTGCTCGTTAATTATATGGAATACCTCGGCCAAAGGCCTCCCCTTCGCTTCCTCCTGCGACCAGCCGGTAAGTGTTTCAGCCACCCTGTTCATTTTTTCTACACGGCCTTCTACGTCAGTGGTGATTATTCCGTCGCCGCATGACATAAAGGTTATTAGCCAACGATCCTTTTCCGCTTCAAGTGTTTTCTCCATTTTCTTCTTTTCTGTAATATCTATCATAGTTGAGATCAGGCATTTCTCGCCGGTTATTTCAATTAAATCTATTGAACTCAATACATCAACCGTTTTCCCTGTCCTACTGATAAATGTGGTTTCAAAATTTTTTACTGAACCAGTTTCCGATAATCTATCTACAATTATTTCTCTATCTGCCGGGATTGACCAGGATCTTGATCCTGTCGGGGCATTGCCAAGCACTTCCTCCAGGTTATATTCCAAAGTTTCAAGAAATCGTTCGTTTGCTTCAATAATCTTACCATCCAAACTGCTGATAACCATCATAGCAGGGCTTTTATAGAAGGCATCTGAAAACTTTTCTTCCGACAGCCGAAGATTATCTTCGATTCTCTTCTTCTTAGAAATATCCTGAAAAATTACCGAAATACCGTTCTGGAAAGGATAAACGTGAACTGCAACCCAAGTCTTTGTATAAATTGTTTTGGCCTCAAAATGTATTGGTTCTCTATATAACATAACTTTGTGATAATTCTCCCAGAAAATTGAACCCCTGGCATCGGGGATCAAAGACAAGAGGTTTTCGCCAAGGATATTTTTGCCAAGGATATCTTTGTTGGGAAAGTATTTTTTTGCTTCTTCGTTGGCATAGATAAACTTCCACTCGTTATCGAGAGCAAAAAATGAGTCTGTCACACTCTCCAGGATGATGGAAATCTCTTCGTTCTTCTTTCTCAATTCTTCTTCAACTTCAATGCGCCGGAGATTTTCCTTTTTCAGCTGGTAATTACTTACCTCAACCTCCCAGGTGCGCTTTTTTACCAACTCTTCCAAGTGCTCCTGATGCTCTTTTAAAAGATATTCCAATTCTTTACGCTCGGTAATATCCTCAAAAGCAGCTACCGCACCGACTATGGAGCCGTTTTCGTCAAGCAAAGGAATAGAACTCCAGATGGCCGTCTTATGTTTACCGTCTTCCCAAAAAAGGTCGATTTTCTGCTCTTTAACCGTTTCACCCTGCCATACCGAACGCTGAATTGGCATTTCTTCCAAAGACAGTTCCCTGCCTTCATAAAACATCTTTAAAGGCAGATTACCCGAAGCAGTCTTAGTCTGTGAAAGAGCTTCCACTGGTTGAATCCTTAAGAATTCTGCTGCTTTATTATTGTGCACTATATTACGGCAGGTTATGTCCGTTGTGATGGAAATTCCTACAGGAATTAAATCGAAAACTTTTCTGAATATCTCAGAATCACGTTTTAAAATGCTTATTAAAGAATTAAAAACCTCTTCCAAAAAATCAGCCCCTTGAAAATTGTTATTAGATTAAATTTTGACAGCGAATCCAGTATGCACGACATTTTCAACACTCTCTCCGTACTTCATGCCGACAGCAGTATAGCTCGTTTCGGACTGGACTGCGGTACTGCAAAGGCGGCTAAAGCCGCTGGTTTCACCCCGCCGGCAAGCCGGTTTTTTAACAGTTATTTCTCAAACGGCGCATCCGTGTCTATATCAACCGACATAAGGGCTTCCTTCATACTTAATATCCTTTTGGCCACTACAATATGGTCAGGGTGGTTGCGGAATTCATCAAGCCCCGCAATGTCATCCGTGAAAACTATTACAGCGTGAGTGTATCCCCTTCCATACTGGGAGAAATTCTCACCGCAGTAGATTTCCCTAATGCTTTTTATTTTAGGCTTGAGCGCCCTTAATTCCTCAAAGTCCCTTGCGATGTCTTCCTTGGGTGCGTCAGGTTTCCATTTAAACATTACACAATGTACGATCATTTAAAAACCTCCCCTTGTGAGTTGCTATTTTAAACTATAATATCATTTTTTGCCTCTATCTACAAAAGAGTTCCGGGATATTGTATAGCAGGGGAACGATCAGAATGTGCCAACGACTCCGTCCCTTGGGACATTTGTAGAATTCCAGTAAAAGGGTCCTGAAAAAAATAAAAAAAGCGGTTGTATTTTTATGCAGCTGATTGTATAATTATCGTTGTGTTTTAGGAGGTGCTCAGTTGTATAAAGCAAGCGTGATAGGCGCCACCGGGTATACGGGCGCCGAACTGGTAAGGCTTTTAAGTTATCATCCGGAAGTAAAACTGGCCGGTATAACCACGCAGAGCTATGCCGGAAAGCCTTTCTGGGAAGTATACCCCCACCTGTACAAGTACGTGGAGATGATCTGTGAAGAACAGGATGTTCCCGGCATAATAAACCGCAGCGAGGTCGTCTTCTCTGCCCTGCCGCACGGGCATTCTATGGAAGTGGCAGCAGAGGCCGCCCGGCAGAATAAATTTTTCATTGATCTGGGCGCAGATTTCCGCTTCCGTGACTTTGCGGTTTACGAGTCCTGGTACGGAATCACCCATACTGCCAGGGAATTAAACAAAAAAGCTGTTTACGGGCTGCCGGAAATTCACCGCCGGGAAATAGCGCAGGCAAGGCTGGTTGCAAACCCCGGCTGTTATCCGACCAGTGTGATCCTGGGTCTGGCGCCCTTATTGAAAAAAGGTTTAATTGACCCGAACAGCGTCATTATCGATTCGAAATCAGGCGTATCGGGAGCAGGCAGGGCCCTTTCCCTGAACGTCCATTACTGCGAGGTAAATGAAAGTATCAAAGCATACGGTGTAACTACGCACCGACATACGCCGGAGATCGAACAGGAACTTGGCCTGCTGGCCGGCGGGGAAGTGGTAGTTTCTTTCACCCCCCACCTTACACCAATGATCCGCGGCATTTTAAGCACAATCTACGCCGTGCGCAGCCGCTCCTTCCAGCTGAAAGAAGCGCTGTCTTTATACGAGGAATTCTATGGCGGCGAACCTTTCGTCAGCATACTTCCGGAAGGCATGCTGCCCGCCACGAAGACAGTGTCCGGCTCAAACCGCTGTGTGATTGGGATTGTAACGGATGAACGCACTAACAGGGTAGTGGTTGTTTCCGCAATAGACAACCTGATCAAAGGTGCTTCGGGGCAGGCATTGCAGAATATGAATATCCTGCTCGGTTTGCCTGAAGATACCGGACTGGCCGGGCCGGGCATTTACCCGTAAAAAACAAACAGCAAGGAGGATTGACCGCCAGGTGATTAATAACAGCAGGGATTGGGAAATGGTTTCCGGCGGTGTTACCGCAGCCAAAGGTTTCCTGGCTTCGGGCGCCGCCGCCGGAATAAAATACAAAGAGAAAAAGGATATCGCTTTAATTTTTTCGGAATCAGAGGCCCGCGTTGCCGGCCTTTTTACAACCAACAAGGTTAAAGCTGCTCCCGTTTTACTAAACATGGAACGGGTTAACCGGAAATCGGTCAGGGCAATTGTGGCCAACAGCGGAAACGCCAACGCCTGCAATGGAGAACAGGGACTGCAGGACGCCAGGGCGATGGGAGAAGAGGTTGCCCGGTTATTGAGCATCCCTGGTGAGAGCGTTTTGATCGCTTCAACTGGTGTAATCGGCCAGCCCATGCCGATGGAGCGCGTGCTGCCCGGGATTGCTGAAGCTGCGTCCAACTTAAGCAAAGATGGAGGAGGCCCGGCTGCCGAAGCGATTATGACCACGGATACTGAACGCAAAGAAGCGGCGGTGAGCTTTTCAATAGGCGGCAAAAAGGTTACTATCGGAGGAATGGCCAAAGGTTCCGGAATGATTCACCCAAATATGGCCACCATGCTCTGTTTTATAACCACAGACGCTGCGATAGAGCGGGATTGCCTGAAAAAAGCCCTGCAATACGCTGTTGACCGCTCGTTTAACATGATTACGGTTGACGGAGATACAAGCACAAACGACATGGTCCTGGCGCTTGCCAACGCGCAGGCGGGAAATGAGGAAATTACCGTCAAAAGCGAGGACTATTGCTTTTTCCGAGATAACTTAACCAGGATCTGTTCTTGCCTTGCCAGGGCAATGGCCAAAGACGGCGAGGGAGCTACCAAGATGCTTGAAGCGCAGGTCATCAACGCCGCGACGGAAGTTGACGCGCGTCTGGCAGCCAGGGCTGTGGCAGGCTCAAACCTTGTCAAAGCAGCCATTTTCGGCGAGGATGCCAACTGGGGCCGCATCTTATGCGCCGCCGGTTATTCTGGGGCCGAATTCGACCCGGACGTGGCGGATATTTACTTAAACGACGTGAAGGTTGCCGAAAACGGACGCTCCTGCGCTGACTGCGAAGAAGAAGCTGCCCGGGCGCTGTCTGAAAAAAAAGTACATATTCTGATTGATTTAAAATCCGGTAAATTTGAAGCTACGGCATGGGGCTGCGATCTTACCTATGATTACATAAGAATCAACGCCCATTACCGGACCTGATTTTATTGTTCCAGGGAGGCTTAAAAGAGTGTCCAAGATCAGTCCGGGCGAAAAAGCTGCTATTTTAGTTGAAGCTTTGCCCTATATAAAAAAATTTTACGGCAAAACAGTGGTAATTAAATACGGCGGTCACGCCATGACCGACAACGAGTTGAAAAAAGCTGTGCTCACTGACGTGGTCCTGATGAAGTATGTGGGCATCAACCCGGTGATTGTCCACGGCGGCGGACCTGAAATAAGCAACATGTTAAAAAGGCTGGATATTAAATCCACCTTCTTAAACGGCCTGAGGATTACAGATGACGAGACCATGGAAGTTGTTGAGATGACTCTTGTCGGAAAGATTAACAAGGAAGTTGTTTCCATGATCAACAGCTTCGGGGGGAAAGCCGTCGGCCTGTCCGGTAAGGACGCCGATCTCTTTCAGGCTAGGCGAAAGCCAGGCCAGGTGAAAAAACCAGACGGCAGCACAGCTGCTGTTGATATCGGCCTAGTCGGGGAAATAACCACGGTAAACCCCAGGATTATCAATACACTAATTACGGAAAGCTATATCCCGGTGGTTGCCCCAGTAGCTGTCGGGGCGGACGGGGAAAGCTACAATCTCAATGCCGACCATGCCGCCGGTGAACTGGCCGTAGCCTTAAAGGCTGAAAAACTGGTCATCTTAACCGATGTGGAGGGCGTCTTGAGAGACCTCAACGACAAGGACTCCCTCATCTCCGTAATTGAAACCGGCGCAATTCCAGGGCTTATTGAAGAGGGAATAATCGATAAAGGCATGATCCCGAAGGTGGAATGCTGCATCAGCGCACTCGCAGGAGGGGTGGAAACAACCCATATACTCGACGGGCGGGTAGCCCACTCAATCCTTCTGGAAGTATTTACGGACAGAGGAATCGGAACCATGGTTGTCCAATAAAAAGGAGTGTTATTTGTTGACCAACGAGGAAATAATTGAGCTTAGCGATAAATATGTCATGAAAACGTATGGCCGTCTGCCCCTGACCCCTGTTAAAGGTACCGGGGCACGCATCTGGGACGCCCAGGGCAAAGAGTACCTTGATTTTCTGGCCGGGCTGGCGGTTTGTTCTCTCGGCCACTGTCACCCGGCGGTAGTCAAGGCAATCGCCGAGCAGGCCTCGAAGCTGATGCACGTTTCCAATCTTTATTATATTGAACCGCAGGCTAAGCTGGCCAAACTGCTGGCGGAGAACTCCTTTGGAGACCGGGTCTTTTTCTGCAACAGCGGAGCCGAGGCCAACGAGGGGGCAATCAAACTCGCCCGCAAATACGCCAGGTTAAACCGCGGCTCCCAAAAATACGGGATTATTACCGCTTTTAAATCTTTTCACGGACGTACTCTGGCCGCCCTTGCGGCAACGGGTCAGGCCAAATACCAGAAAGATTTCGACCCCCTGCCGGGCGGTTTCAAATATGTCCCTTTCAATGACCTTGCTGCGCTTGAGAGTTCCATTGACGAAAATACCTGCGCGGTCCTGCTCGAACCAGTCCAGGGTGAGGGCGGTATTTACGAGGCAAAGCAGGAATACTTGAAAGGTGTCAAAGAACTCTGCAAAAGGCACGGGCTTCTTCTTATCTTCGATGAAGTACAGTGCGGACTCGGACGTACCGGCGCCTTTTTTGCCTATCAGCATTATGGAATTGAACCCGACATATGCACTCTCGCCAAATCTTTGGGCGGGGGGTTCCCGATCGGGGCAATGATCGCCACGGAAGAGGTTGCCGGCGCTTTTTCACCCGGCAATCATGCTTCAACTTTCGGCGGAAACCCGCTGGCCTGCATGGCTGCCCTGGCAGCCATGCAATTTGTCCTTGATCACAACATTATGGAGAACGCCGCCCGTGTAGGAGGCTATTTTAAAGCCCGGTTAGAGGCGCTTTCTGATCAGTTCCCCTTGATCACCGAGGTACGCGGCCTGGGCCTGATGCTGGGGGCAGATCTGACTCCAGGTTCCGCAGACGGTCAGGAAGTTGTTGCCATGTGCCAGGAAAACGGTCTTTTAATTAATTGCATTGATGGTCACATACTGCGTTTTCTGCCCCCGCTTATAATCAACGGGTCCGACGTTGACGAGGCGGTCGGCATACTGGGCAGCGTTCTAAAGAAAACTGCCGGTAAATGAGCGCACATACTTTATTTATAACGGTTTCTTTAAGAGTCTCATCTTCATAAACATTTAATGGGGGATGTATTGAATGACTACTTTTAAAATTCAGGGCCGCGACCTGCTCAGCCTGCACGACTTTACACCCGAAGAAATAACCGCGATCCTGCAGTTGTCCGTTGAGTTGAAATCCTGGCAGAAAAGGGGAGAGCCGCATAGTTACCTTCACGGAAAAACACTCGGCATGATCTTTCAAAAGCCTTCCACCCGGACCCGGGTCTCCTTTGAGGTGGCCATGTACCAGCTCGAGGGCTACGCCCTGCACCTGAACCCGGGCGACCTCCAGCTTGGCCGGGGAGAAACTATTGCCGACACCGCCAGGGCGCTTTCCCGCTACCTGGACGGAATTATGATCCGCACCTTCGCCCAGGAGGATGTAGAAGAATTTGCCAGGTATGCGGACATACCCGTGATCAACGGGCTCACGGATCTGCTCCATCCCTGCCAGATCCTCGCCGACCTGCTGACCATACAAGAAAAGAAGGGATTCCTGGAAGGGCTGAAGCTGGCCTACGTTGGGGACGGCAATAACATCTGCCACAGCTTGCTCTTCGGCTGTGCCAAAACAGGCGTCAATATAAGCGTGGCCTCACCTGAAAACTTCCGGCCGAAACCGGAAATTGTGGAACTGGCCAGGCAGGACGCACAAAATAAAAACAGTAGGATCGATATCCTTACAGACCCTGCAGAAGCCGTCAAAGATGCAGATGTAATTGTAACGGACGTTTGGGCCAGCATGGGGCAGGAATCCATTGCCGCCCAAAAATCCGGGGCATTTGCCGGTTACCAGGTTAACGATGCCCTGGTAAAATATGCGAAAGAAGATTTTATCTTTTTGCACTGCCTGCCCGCGCACCGGGGAAAGGAAGTTGCGGCGGAAATAATTGACGGGCCGCATTCCGTGGTCTGGGACGAGGCGGAAAACCGGCTCCATACACAAAAAGCAGTTCTGGCAATGCTTTTATAGTTGCTCAGCTTTAACCGTTATAATACTTCTGACGCTCTTTTCAAATTTCGGCCTGGGCAGCATTATGACGCGGCCGCATTTCAGGCACCTTACGCGAAAATCGACACCCGTGCGCATTATTTCCCACTGGTCGCCGCCGCAGGGATGGACTTTTCTCATCCTGACCACGTCACCTATATTATACTTAACAAGCACGGGCATCTCCACCACCCCACTGCGAAGAATTCTTCCTACGCCTTGAAGAAAGCCTTGTAACCCTTGTAGGTCATGTAAATGTCCCCTTTATGGGCCACTTCGAACGGTGAATGCATGCCCAGCAGCGGCACGCCGCAGTCCAGCACATCCATACCGTACTGCGCCAGCAGGTAGGCAATCGTCCCCCCGCCGCCCTGATCTACTTTTCCCAACTCTCCGGTCTGCCAGACGACACCTTCTTTGTTAAAAAGCTGCCTAACAAAAGAGACAAACTCCGCATTTGCGTCACTGGAACTCCTTTTTCCGCCGCCGCCGCCGTATTTATGAAAAGCAGTCCCGTGGCCCAGCAGCATGGAATTATGTTTATCCATCACTTCGGTATAACTGGGGTTCGCGCCGGCGGTTACGTCGGCCGACAGGGCCCTGGAATTGGCCAGGATGCGGCGCACGGTCAGCTCGCTATACTGGGGAAGCAAACAGCCGGCCAGTTCAGCAATGAAATTGGTTAAAAAGACGGACTGCATTCCGGTATTGCCCACGCTGCCGATCTCTTCCTTATCCGCGAAGAGGGCGACGGCTGTGCGGCCGACGGAATCCAACTCCAGAATCGCCTGCAGGCTTGTAAAAGCGCACACCCGGTCGTCCTGGCCGTAGCCCCCGATCATACTGCGGTCAAAACCGACGTCCCTTGCCGGAAAGGCGGGCGCCACCTCAAGTTCCGCGCTGATAAAATCCTCTTCGATCAATCCGTATCTCACATTCAGCTGATCCAGCACAGCCTGCTTCAGTCTTTCCTTTACTTCACGGTTTTCCACCGGATTGCCCCCGACAAGCACATTCAGAGCCTCTCCGCTTACCGCCTCTTTCATTTTCTTTTCCATTTGATCCTTGGCCAGGTGGGGCAGCAGGTCGGCGATAGTGAATACCGGATCGTGATCATTATTGCCGATAGCTATCCGGACGGCCTTTCCTTCTTTCGTGAAGACAACTCCGTACAGGGACAGGGGAATACTTACCCACTGGTATTTCTTAATCCCCCCGTAGTAATGCGTCTTAAACAGGGCAAGGCCGGCTTCCTGGTAGAGGGGAAGGGGCTTGAGATCCAGCCGGGGGGCGTCAATATGTGAGCCAATGACATTCAGCCCTTTTTCCAGGGGCTCGCTGCCGATAACCGCCATCGCCATAACTTTGCCATGCCGTGCTGAATACACCCGGCTTCCTGGAACAAGGCGTATCTGTTCTGTCAAGGGAGTAAAACCGCCTATTTCCGCCCTGGTTGTTATTACATCAACTGACTCGCGCTCTGTTTTGGCCGCATTTAAAAACTCCCGGTATTTTTCACAGAATTCCATAACATCCTGACGGGCGGCCTCGTCCAGGCAATCCCAGACGTGCTTGCTCTCATATGATTCTCCCTTGCTCCGGACCTTATCTTCCATGTAAGCGATTCACCCTTTCCTTAAGTTAAATGATTTTTTTGAAAGGCAATATATTATTTGGTATTGAGTTGGTAAACTTCCCCTCAAACGGGGTTAAAATCTGCTGGCATTTAGGGATTATTACCGAGCGCTGAATAGAACAGGTAAACCAGTTGTCCGTTTGCCCCCCGTTCAACATAGATACCGGTATCTGCAGGGGCAGCAGTAAAGCTACCATAATCAGCACAATTACCAGCCCGTTTACAAAACCCAGCGCCAACCCCCCCAAACGGTCAACAGGGCCCAGAAAGGCCATTCTGGCAACCTGGGACAATAGAGATCCTGCAAAACAAGTCAACCGGTAAACGACCAGAAAGATCAAGATAAATGCAAACATTTCCAACAAACGCGTGGACAAGATATTTTGGACTTGTTCCCCGCCTGGCAAAGGGATCCCCCTCGACGACCACCAGGACATCGAATCATTCCACAAAGCTGAAGAAAAAGATAAGTATTTGCTTAACTTCTCCGCAAGATGCCATTTGCTGCCGGCAAGATCGGCCAGTTGGCTATCATATTTCATTGCGAAGACGATTCCTAAAAAAATCCCCGCCAATCTGGCTATTCCCTTTAGCAAACCTGTTGTCAGACCCCGCCAGGCAAACCATCCGATGATCACAAGTATAGTTACATCAATCCAGTTCACCTTTCGATCACATCCTTCTCCAAACTTTTAAACTTTAAAGAGGAAAGGCAATGCGTCCGCCAAGCTGCTGACCTATGCTATTGACAGTCTACAAAAAACATTTTACCATGAAAGTAACTTTTTTCATAAATATAAGTGTAAAAAGTCCATCCTGAAAATTAACTGGCATTAAGAAGGTCAACTGCCTACGTGCTCATGTTCACCTCAGGCCGTAGTTGTCACGGTTCGCTCAGGTGCTCCGTGCCGACAACGCCAACGGTTCGCTTCGGACAGGATTAGGCGGCGCTGCAAAGGCGGCAAGGCAGGCACGAAATAAACCGTACATTAAATTCCCGACATCACAAAGTCTTTTCATGAAACCTTGACTGTGTCGCTGGTTTCGCACCGCGGTCTAAGTAACCGAAGCTTCACCGGGCGCTGCAGCAGCACTCCGCAATATCGCTCACCTGTGAACAACGACGCCCTTTAATTAATAGGGTTCATTCGTTTATTGAATGAGGCTCAAAATCAACTTAAGGCATTGACCTCCCTCTGTTGATAGATTTTCATACTTATAGCCGGCCTCGCTTAAGCGGCATTGTTTTCTAGTATATTGTTTATTCTAAGGGGGATTAATATGAACCCGGAAGCGCAAAAATTATTTGAGGAAGCGGAAGGGTTATTCAAAGACGAAAAATTTGTGGAAGCGGCCAGGATTTATTCGCTTTCCATAGCAGAATGCCCCACCCTGCCGGCTTACCTTAACCAGGGCAACTCTTTTTTCTCTCTTATGCAGTTGGATGAGGCCGAGGAGGCCTTCTTTCTGGGCCTGGAACTGGCCAGGGATGAAAAAGACAGGTGGTTTGAAGGAACTTTCCTTGGCAACCTGGGCTTTGTGGAAAGCGCCAGAAATGATCCTCAAGCCGCCCTGGAATACTACCTGGATGCGCTGGCGATTTTTAGAGAAACCGGGCATATCAGGGACGAGGCCGATCAGTTATGCAGCATCGGAACAGTCCACCAGGATCTGGGGGAAGCGGAATATGCCTTGAAGTACTTCGGGCAGGCTCTTTTAAAATACAAAGAGGCAGGCTACAAAAGAGGCGTCGCCAGCCAGTTGAACAACATGGGTCTTATTCTCGCCCGGATGAACAGGAGCATCCAGGCGGAAGGCTACTTTGCCAAAGCCCTGGAAATTTTTAAAGAACTGGGCGATCAGACGGCAATTGCAGCCCAGTTAATGAACATCGGCAGCACCTACCGGGACAGGCAGGAAAGTGAGCAAGCCCTTAAATTTTACGATGAATCAATGGCTCTTTACAGTAAACTCGGCGATATCTGGGGGATGGCCATGCAGTACAGCAACATAGCGTATATCCACGCGATGGATAACAATAATCAAAGCGCTTTAGATAACTTCCGGAAATCAAAGGAATTATTCAGTAAAATAAATACACCGGACTGGCAGATGGAGTCCCTCGACCAAAATATTAAAAAACTGATCGAACTTACCCGGAAATGACATCCCTGCCGCTGGAAGCATGAAAGCATGGGGAAGCATGGAAGCATGGGGGAAGCATGGGGACGGTTCTTGGGAAGCATGGGGACGGTTCTTGAAGGGTTCAATCGGAAGTTTTGCGCTTAAAAAGGCTCAAATATC
>DMZI01000027.1:54182-77023 GCA_003485325.1 Desulfotomaculum sp. | reverse complement strand
ACCGTCTCAACGTGTCGGGTCCAAGGGAACATGTCCACCGGTTGCACTTCTTTCACCAGGTATCCATTAATATTCAGATATTCCAAATCCCTTGCCAGGGTACCTGGGTTGCAGGAGACATAAACAACTTTAGGAGTCTGCATGGTCAATACCTCATCCAGTACTTTGCGGCTGCAGCCGCTGCGCGGTGGGTCCAGAATAATCGTGTCGGGGAGGACACCCTTTTTGGCCAGGGCAGGAAGGTTTTTTTCCACTTCTCCCGGCAGGAATTCAGTATTGCTTATTTTATTTAAAGCTGCGTTTATTTGAGCATCCTTTACCGCAAGAGGGTTTTCTTCCAATCCATAGACTTTTTTCGCTCTTTTAGCCAGATACAAGGTGATGGCGCCCACGCCGCTGTAGGCGTCTATTATAGTCTCAGTTCCGGTAAGCGAGACGTATTCAAGTACTTTATTGTACAAAGCCAAGGTCTGCGACGGGTTGACCTGAAAAAAGGAAGACGGTGAAATACGGAAAACCAGGTGTCCAATGTAATCGGTTATGTAATTACTTCCGGCCAGGCATCTGGCCTGTTTCCCTGTAACCGCCCCTGATTGTTCTACATTGGTACATCGCATTACGGAAGCAATCCGGAGGCACAAAGCTATGAGCTCTTTGGCAAATGCTTTCTCCTGCGGCCATTGTCCCGCCCCGGTAAATAACACGATCATAATTTCGCCGCTATATATGGATTTGCGGAGGACGACGTTGTTTAAGAAATGGCTTTTGTGTTTCATTCCGTATGTTTTAGGAATATACTTGTTAAGAAGCCCTGCAATGATTGCTGAAGCCTTATTTAAGTCCCTGTCCAAAAGCAGACAGCCCTGCTTTTTATAATCGTCTGCTTTTTTGGCGTATCTGGCCAGATTATGAGAGTTTTCTCCATAAAAGCCCAGTTCATATATCCCGCCAAAATTATCTACATGAAAGTTGGCTTTATTTCTATAGTACCAGGGGTAATCCATGCCGATCGTATCAAGTGTTTTTACGTCCTTTAATCCGGCAATGCGGGAAAAGCTGTCTCTCACCAGTCCGGTTTTCAGCCTTAGTTGTTCTTGATAATCGATATGCTGGAATTGGCAGCCGCCGCAGGTTGAAAAAAGGGGGCATTCAGGCAGCCGCCGGCCGGGGGATCGCTCGATAATCTGGATCAGCCTGCCCCGGGCAAAATTCTTTTTTAAATCTACCACCTCTGCAAATACTGTATCTCCCGGCATTGTAAAGGGGACGAAGACAGCAATACCGCAATACCGGCCCACACCTTCACCGGCATGGTTGAGTCCGTTTATCTGCAGGGTAATTTTCTCCGCTTTTTTAAGAGACATACTTTTATTTGCCACTGTTAAAGCCTTCAATCATTAAATGCTTAAAAAACTTTTTACACTATGAGTCCGATAGGTACGGCATTGTTGCCGCTTACTCCAGTGCTCCGCTCCGACAGTAGCACGGCTCGCTTTGGACCGGACTAGCGGCGCTGCAAAGGCGGCTTCGCCGCTGGTTTCGCGCCGCTATCCGGTTACCTCGCTTCGACGGCTACTGTTACCCTCGCTCCGCAAGTCGTTCGCTGTTGAGAACACCGTACCCTTTGGACGGTTTTACTGAATACCTACCTTTTCATCCAATAAGCTGGCGCTGTATTAGCAGCAGGGGTATCTATTCGCTATTTTTGTTTATACTGACACCGCTCAGATATCCCGTGGAAAAGGCAATCTGCAAATTAAAGCCTCCCGTCAGGGCATCCACGTCAATTACCTCGCCTGCAAAGAACAACCCCCTGACTATTTTAGATTCCATACTGGTAGGATTGATTTCATCCGTGTCAATACCTCCTGCCGTAATCATAGCTTCGTTTAGCGGGCGGGCGCCTTTTATCGTGAGAGTAATCTTTTTTAAACTGCACGCCAGCTTCTCCCTTTCTTCTCTGGTGATCTGGTCCACCTGCTTAAGGATGTCAATCCCGGTGAATGTCTGAATCAAAGGAAGCATTTTTGGGGGAATGAGATCGCTAACAGCATTTTTTAAGTATTTACCGTGGTTATTCTTAAAAAGTTCTATTAATTGGGCATCAAGCTGAGTTGTGGAAGTTGACGGGAAAAGATCAATTTTTAAAGCAAGAGAAGAAGGGAGGCATTTATTGATCAGGCTGCTCAGCTTAAGGATAGCAGGGCCGGAAACCCCGAAGTGGGTAAAAAGCAACTTACCGATCTGTTCGGCTATAACCTTTTCTCTCAAAACCGCCTGTACATTTATGTTTTGCAGGGAAAGCCCCTGCAACTGCCTGACCCATTTTTCTCCGGCAACCAGGGGTACCAGGGCAGGGCGGGGAGGTTCTATAAAATGTCCAAGCTCCTTTGCCATCCTGAAACCGTCCCCTGTAGATCCGGTATGCTTATAAGATAACCCGCCTGTAGCAATAAGCACGTTTTCACCGGCAACTTTATTGTTATCATCTATAATAACGCCGGAAACGCGGTTATTCACGGCCAGTACCTTTTTAACAGCTGAGTTAAATTTTATTTCAACCCTGCTTTTGTGTAAGTAGTCATGTAAAGCACTAATTATTTCTTCTGCCCGATCCGAAGCGGGGAAAACGCGGTTATCGTTTTCTACCTTTGTTTTCACGCCTAGAGAGTTAAAAAAAGAAACCAAACTATGGTTATCAAATCTGTTCAATGATGCATAGAGGAATTTTCCGTTGTTCACAATGTTGTTCATGAAGCTTTCCGGATCACAAAATTTAGTGAAATTGTACCTACCATTCCATTTCCGGTAATGGATAGCTTTTTCCCGAGCCTGCCGTTCTTTTCCAGTAAAACAACTTTCAAACCCTTTTGGGCGGCCGCAGCGGCGCCCATTATACCCGCCGGTCCGCCGCCGACGGTAATCAAATCATAATGCATTGTTAAAGGTCTCTTTAATCTCATAGTTCCGGTCCTGGTTCAGTTTTTAGTTTCATTCTTACCGTCTTAAGTTATAATAACACTTACATCAGGTCTGAGAAAGTTTCAAAGAAAAAAGGCCGGAAAAAGGGGGTAAAAAGTGGACAATATTATCGAGCTCATTTCAAAACTCCAATCCCTTGTAACTCAAGAGCTTCAGAGCACCAAAAAACCAGCTTTACCCACCAAAAATTATGTAGAAACAGCTCACATAAATAGAAAAATAAAGAGGTATCACCTAAACGCTTGTAGAAATGTTAATTACCACGGGATATTTTAAGCAGATATCCAAATAATAACTATAAATAAAAATTAAAATTTATTGCAAAAATCTCAGGGGGTGATGGCGATTAATGCCGATGGTGTTTTTGAAGGCGGCGGAGTTAAGGGAATTGGCCTGGTCGGCGCGGTTGCCGGGATAGAAGAGGCAGGCTATGAATTTGAGAATATGGCGGGAACATCGGTGGGAGCAATTGTGGCAGCATTGCTTGCAGTTGATTACAAGGCCGAAGTCTTACCTTAGCGCAAGCGGCTCTGGAAACAGGATGGGGTAAGTTTATTCCTACAGACAAAGATACCGGCAGAGTGAACAATAACCTTTTTGGCATTAAGGGGACGGGACCGGCCGGTTCCGTAGCCTGTGCGACTCCAACTACCATATTCGTGGGAAGTCAGCAAGGATATCTGGGATCAGATAAGAAAAGAACCGGGGCTTATAAATATTCGTTCACCCCAAGATAAAATGTATTTTGAAAAATAATGATACTTCTAAGGCTTTTTCCAGGTAAGCACCGCTTCCGAGCCATCTTTTAAGAATGCGCTCAGCGTCATCATGCCGCCCTCCAGTTTCACATGCCTGACTACCTGTGTACCCACCCAGTTTGGCAAAAAACTTACGTCAGGACGCACAATCAGATCATTATCGACTATTTCGTATTTCCCGGCATAAAAAACAACATTTGCGGCGTCAACCTTCTCGGCATCCGTCAGGCGGTTATCGGAGGCGGATTTAGGCCGGTTGCCGGGCGTCAGGCATACATTCGAATACCCTTCGGGACTGATAATGTAATAACCCACCGGTTCACTGCCCATCGGTAAGAACACGCCCCCGTCAGGCCTGCGGACCTCATAGGAAACCAGCTTCCATGCGCCAATCAGCGAATTGGCTTCTATTGCTGTTTTGCTCATTACTCATTGCCCCTTCCTTTTTGGCCTGTATAAAACAGAATATTCTCTCAGACTTTGATAATTTTATTGGCAAACTAAATTATACCCGCGGAATACACCGTGATCAATCTATAACTCCGACCTATAACGTTCAGAATACAAAAAAACCACCGTGGCCAAGGCGCTTTTCAAGAATTTTTAAAAGCTGAATAATCTCAGGCATCTAAAGCAAAATAGTAATAAGTAATAAAGCTTTCAAGAATACAAAAATAACTTCACTACAGGGATAATATGGAAGAACCTGATGAAATAAGGATTCAGAAAAAACAGTATGGTTCAGGCTCCAGCGCCCAATTTGAGCGCAAACTTTTAAAAGTTATGGAGCGTCTGGGTGTAAAAAAATATTCCTTTAACTGGGATCGCTGGTCGTGCTGGGTCGAGTTTGTTTACAAAGGCGAAACTTACCGCCTGGATCACAGTCTTGAAAAAGCCAGAACTATGGGAATTGAATTAAGTTACGGATCTGACGCATTTGCTGAGGTTGTGCTCACACTTGAGGATCTGGCACGAATTTTCGAACGCGGTATTTATGATCTATCAACCTGGGTAGCCGGAATGAAAATTGAAATCAGCTAACACTTCTTTTTCATTAAATTTCACTCTCCGCTCTCTGGTTAAATACCCAGAACCGGCTTCCTATATAGTTCACTATAATAGCAGCCCCTGTGGCCATGCATTTGCTAGGCCACAGATCAAGGTGATTCAGATCGTGTAAAACAGCCAGCATGCCAAAGGATGTCAACAAGGAAAATCCGTTTACGATAACGAAGTTTGCCACTTCCAGGAAATTTGCTTTGCGTTCAACCCGGAATGTCCACTTCCTGTTAAGGAAGAAGCTGTTTGCAACACCAGCCGAGTAGGAAAGCGCCTGTGCAATAAGGTACGGCGCCCCGGTTAAAGTCAAAAGAAAAAAGACTGTAAAGTCGACTGCCGTATTGCACAGCCCCACCGTGCAAAAACGAAGGAATTGAGCAGTTGTCTGCACGTTTTTACTCACTGTAGATCACCCCATTATGCTTTGCATCTTCAAGTTCCTGTTTGTTCCTGAGTATATATAAAGGACGATTTTTAGTTTCATCGTAAATTCTGCCCACATATTCCCCAAGCACGCCCAGGACAATTAGAATAAAACCGTCCAGCAACAGCAGGCAGGCTATAAGCGGCGGCCAACAGGAAACGGCGCTGTATGAAAATAATATTTGAGTAAGAAAAACAACCAGGCAGATAAAACTGGCCGCAACCACAACAAGCCCAAAAGAAGCTGCCAATTTCAATGGTTTATAGGAGAAGGACGCAACCCCGTCTATTGAGAAGCGGAGCATTTTTTTCAAAGGATATTTAGTTTCCCCGGCAAACCTTTCTTCCCTGGTATATTCAATAGCTGTGCTGCGGAAGCCTACCCAACTGACAAGGCCGCGGACAAAACGGTTCTTTTCCCTTATATCGCGCATAGCATCGCAGACTTTTCTGTCGATCAGACGGAAATCCCCGGTATCAAGCGGAATATTTATGTCTTCAGTCAAAGCCCGGAGTATGCGGTAGAACAAAAAAGCGGTCGTTCTTTTAAAGAAAGTCTCCCCCATCCGTTTGGAACGCTTCGCATAGACAATTTCGTATCCCTGCCGCCATTGATCGATCATTTGCGGAATTACTTCAGGCGGGTCCTGTAAGTCGGCGTCAATAATTATAACGGCGTCTCCGCGTGCATAGTCCATGCCTGCGGTAATTGCAATTTGATGTCCGAAATTTCTTGAGAAATCAAGAAGCTTTACGCTTGGGTCCGATGCTGCGAAACCTTTGATAATTTCTGCAGTTTGGTCCCGGCTTCCGTCGTTTACAAACAGCAATTCGTACGGTTCATTTAAAGTTTTCATGACCTGTTTCAACCGGCGGTAAGTCTCGTTTATAACGGCTCCTTCGTTATAAGCCGGAATTATTACGCTATACCGGACATTGTCCTTCATTTCATCTCATCCCCGATATTGTTCACTGGTTTATTTTGTATAAAGCCATACCGTTTCTCATTCCCATAAGGCCACTACCGTCAGAAGCAGCCGGCTGCCACTCTTCTTCGGGAACCTCCGTACTGTTTTTACGTATCCAATCCAGTACTTCACTGCTGCCGCCCCCTCTTCCGTCAAAACCAGAACCGGAAGAAATCAAGAAATACTTTACTTTCTTGTCTGCTACTGCTTGCTTCAACTTCTCGACAGTAAAAACCGGATCCGAACCGCTAAAACCTCCCATAGGTATGACTGCTTTTCCCGTTTGAATAATATAAGCCTCTGCCGTGGATGCGTCGGTTGTTGCAAACAGGCAGGTTTCCCCGGTATTATTTTTTGTTAAATAGTTCACTAATTTAGTATTTATTCCTGAGTTCCGCCCATCCCCTGCTCCCTGTCTTTGTCCGATCCTTTGCTGACTTGGACCGGCCTGAGGCAGCATACTGTTATCGCCGTACAAGATAGGAGTGGCCGACCAGAATAACGGCGCAACAAGCAAGACCAGCATACCGGCTACTGCGGCTGTGAAAGCCAGCTTCTGTTTCTTCCTGGCCAAAAGCAGGATAAGCAAAAAAGCGATCCCGGCAGCGCCGATTCCAATTGACCATCCCGTACCAATTTGCTTTAGATAAGGCTGCAGCACATAGAGTTCAAAAGCCAAAGCTGCTATAAAGCCAGCCGTCAGCAGCCACTTTCTCCAGCCGTCCTGCTCGCTGTATTGTTTCCAGAGTTCAACCCAGCCTGCCCCTGCAAGAACCGCAATTGGCGGGGCAAGCATGATCAGGTAGTATTGATGGAAGAACCCCGCTACGCTAAAAAAGGCCATCACCGGGAGCAGCCACGCTAACCAGAACAAGGTTTCATTCTGCTTTGCAGTGAGAGGTTTTCTCCTGCGCAACTCTGCAAGCAAACCGATGCAGGCAAACGCCACAAACGGCAGCAGCCAGCTGATTTGTCCGGAAAGTTCTGATTGGAACAAACGGAGCGGGCCGGCCTGGCCGGTGCCAAACATACCGCCGCCCCCACGTCCCTGCGGGCCGCCTCCACCACCGGGCATATCTCCGGGCCTGTTGTTGCTGTCCGGTTTGAAACCTTCAGGCATACTATTTCCTCCCGGAGGCGCCAGCTGCCGGCTGGTTGGGTTATCTCCACCCGGCTGCATAAACAGCCGGTTAGAATTATCATTAGAATTATTGTTTGCGTTTTGCGGCATTTGCCACAGGTCAGACCTATATTCGTCCCGCTGGATTTGCTGCGAATTACGGTTCGCGCCGGGGCCTGGCCCCCCTGCGCGCATTCCTTCAAGGCGCTGTATGCCGTTATATCCAAGGGCAAGTTCCAGAACGGAGTTCGTCTTGCTGCCGCCTATGTACGGCCGGTTTTCCTGCGGAGTTGTATCAACGATGATCGCCCAGGATAGGGAAACTCCAAGCAAAATAACCGTTGCTGCGGCAAGGGTAACCAGTTTCTTTTTCCAGCCGCACTTGAAAGCTAAAATGCAGACCAGGTAAAAAGCCGGCAGGACCATATACGCCTGAAGCATCTTTATATTAAAAGCTACCCCGATTAGTGCGAAGGCGCCCAATAACCAGGGCAGCTTCTGATTTCGGATTCCCTTTAACAGCATCCATGTCGCAATAAGCAGGGCAAAGACCAACAAACCGTCGATGTTATTGGTCCGGCTCACCGCCACGGCAACCGGAGAACAGGCCATGATCAGGCTTGCCAGACGGGCGGCTGTTTTGCCAAAAGTCGGTTTGACAAGAAAATAAATCAGCAAAACAGATCCTACCGCAGCTAACGCCTGCGGCAGGATTACGCTCCACCCATGGACACCGAAGATATAGGCGAACGCCGTCTGGATCCAGAATGCGACCGGCGGTTTGTCAACCGTAACATATCCGCCGGGGTCTAAAGTTCCGTAGAAAAAATTGTGAAAGCTCTGCAGCATACTGGTAACCGCCGCAGTATAATAGGAATTTGCGGTAGTGTCATTCCAGATGTTGAAAGTGTTTAGAAATGCAGACAGCGCAGCAATGGCCGCCAAAATAAAATCTATCTGGAAATTTAGTTTAATTGATTTCATTTTTGTCTCCCTTTCGCCACCCGTGACCGGCCTTTTTCTTTTTAGGATAACCTTTATGGCTGAATTTCCCCTAAAAGGATACTGAACATTGCTTGAGTTGTTGCTGAATATTTACTGAAAATAAAGCCTTCAAAAAAATGAATTCCCCCTGAGGGGGAACTTAACATTTACTGAAAATGCTGTAGGATATTTAATATGTGTCTGCAGTATTATGAAACCGATGTTCTTTTTCTTAACGTTCTTTAACGCTTAATGTCAATCATGGATTATCAAGCCGCAATAAGGACATGCCCAGTATGTGTTTACTCCAGTTATACCTACTCAAAGCTCAGCGCTTCTGCAGGGTTTAACCTGGACGCCCTGCGCGCCGGGTAGTAGCCGAAGAACACTCCGATAATAAGGGCAAAGACTACGGAAAGTACAACCGCCTGAATGGAAATTGCCGTAGACCACTTTGCAAAATAGGAAAATATCTTTGATCCTGCGACGCCGAAAACAATTCCAAAGAAAGATCCGGTCAGACTAAGCAGAATAGCTTCATATAGAAATTGGTTAAGTATATCCTGCCTGGTAGCTCCTATAGCCATGCGCAGGCCTATTTCCCGGGTACGCTCCGTCACCGAGACCAGCATGATGTTCATAATGCCTATCCCACCGACTATTAAGGAGATCATGGCCACTCCCGCCAGGAAAAGCGTAAGAATTCCAGTTACATTCTGGGCTGTATTTTGAATTTGGGTTATATCCCGGATATTGAAATCATCGTCCGCCTGGTCGGAAAGCCTATGCCGTTTGCGCAGCAGGGAAGCAATCTCATCCTGGACAGTACTTATCTGATTTATGTCCTGCACCTGCACCTGTACCTGATTAACAGATTGGTTGGTTGTCCCCAGCAACCTTATTTGAGCTGTTGTAACCGGAATATATATTGTATCGTCGCGGTCATCCCCACCGGAGGAGGCGCCGATCGTTTTTAAGAGGCCGATGACTTTAAAGGTTACACCCGATAGCCTGATCTCGGAGCCTACAGGGTCAGCTCCGGAATCAAAAAGGTTTTCATAAACTGTCTGTCCTATAACCGCCACTGCAGAAATGCCGTTGACGTCCGATTCGCTGAAAAACCTCCCCTGCTCAATTTCAAGGGAAGAAATATCTGTAATTTCCTGTGTCGTGCCGCTAATGCTGGTTGTCCAGGTCTTGTTCCCGCAGGTGGCCAGGGCGCTCCCCCGCACTGTTGGAGCCACGCAGGCGACTCCCGTAAGTTTTGCTATTGCCTGGGCATCTTTAAGTGTCAGGGTGTTGACATTGCCGGAGCGGACAAATTGACCGGCTGCCCCGGGCATCACTGTAAGGAGATTTGACCCGAGGCTGTTGATCCGCGACAGCACCTGCTGCTGAGCGCCCTGCCCGATCGACATCATCAGTATGACGGCCGCAACTCCGATTATTATCCCCAGCATGGTCAGAAAAGAACGCATTTTATTTGCCTTTAAAGCGTCAATTGAAAAACTGCTCAAAACTTGGAACCTTACAGACAAAGCCTACACCTCCTATCTCCGGACATCACTTGCGCTAAATTGGTCACTGATAATCTTACCATCGCGCATAATCAGTTTCCTGGGACAGAATCCGGCAATTTCCGGCTCGTGGGTAATAATTATAACGGTTACACTCTGTTCAATGTGCATTTTTTGCAGTATTTTCATAACCTCCAGGCTGTTTGTCGTGTCAAGAGCTCCGGTTGGTTCATCGGCCAAAACAACCAGCGGATTGTTAACAACTGCCCTGGCAATGGCTACCCGCTGCTGCTGTCCTCCGGATAATTGATTCGGCCGATGATCGGCAAGATCATCTATTCCAAAGCGCTTCAACGCTGCCAAAGCCCTGTTCTTTACTTCATCCCCATACATGCCTGAATAAAACAGCGGGATCTCTACATTATAAAGAGCAGAAGCCCTGGGAAGCAGGTTATATCGCTGAAAAACAAAACCGAACTTTTTATTTCGCAGGCCTGCCAGTTCTCTCGCATCCAGGTCACCGGTATCAACACCATCGAAATAGTAGCTTCCCTCCGTTTGCATATCCATACAGCCAAGTATATTCATCAAGGTCGATTTTCCCGAACCTGAAGGTCCCATAATCGCCACCATTTCTCCTCTTTCAATATCCAAATCAACACCTCTTAAAGCGTGAACTTCCACTCCAGAAAGAGGGTAGATTTTCGTCAAGCCCCGGCAGGAAATAAGCGGTAAAGTTGACATAGCTTTTCACCTCGTTTTTTAAAATCCTCCCGGGCCGCCTGGGCCACCCATGCGTATTCCGCTGCGCGTATTGGAAGAAGAGTTGGAATTAGACGAAGAAGACGATGAATTACCAGTTGATCCGTTCTGACTGAAAATTACAAGGTCACCCTCTTGTAATCCGGACTTTATTTCAATATTAACGTCGTCTGAAAGGCCGGTCTGTACCAGCTTCATGACAGGCTTCCCGTTTTGCAGTACGAATACCGGACTTCCGCTTGCCGGAGCCTTCTGCCTACCACTACTATTATTAGTGGTGGTGTTTTCCTGATTATTTTTCACCTGACTGGTCTGATTGGTCCTTGCTGGATTCGCAAACCTGGTATTTCCTCCGGCGGTTTGCCGCATTTGAGCGGCATATGTACGGGCAAAACTAAGAGCTGTCTGTGGTATGTTCAAAACATGCTTTGCGGAAGAGATAACAATATTTATACTGGCCGGCAATCCTCCTCTTAATTTGCTGTAATCGTCAATTGCGATAACGGTATCATACATCTGCACATTGCCGACCGTAGTGGCGTTGGGCGCCAACGAGACGAGTTTTCCTGTAAAAGTTTCATCGGGATATGTGTTAACTGTGAACGTTGCTTCCTGGCCAATTTTTACCTTGCTGACATCCGCCTCGTTAATCTCAGCCTTTAGCTGCAGTGTAGTTGATGATAGTTCAATGGAAAATTGGGAAGTCGATGTCGAGCTAGTGCTCGTTGCGCCGCCTCCCGTCCACTGACCGATATTACCGGTTATCTTGGATACATACCCGTCAAAGGGGGCGATGATTTTTAAGTTGTCCATGTTATTCCTGGCGATGTTCAATTGTGCCCGGGCTGATTTAACCTGCGCGGCGGCAGTTTCGAGATCATAGGAGCTATTAATTTCAGCAAGATTGGTTTGTGCGGCGGCATATTGAATTTGCGCCGACTGGTAGCTGTTACTTGCCGCATCCAGATCTGCCTGTGAGATTACACCGGCTTCAAGAAGCAGCTTATCGTGTTCAAGTGTCGTCTTAGCCAGGTCAAGATTGCTTTTCGCCTGCTCAAGCTCGGCTTTTGCCTGCTCAATCTTGGGGGCGTGGGACGCAACAGCCTTGTTATAATTAGCCATGGCGCTCTGCAGACTGGCCTCGGCCTGGTCGAGTTGGGCCTGCAAGTCACTGCCCTGCTCAGAGGCAAGTTCCTGACCTGCCTTCACCTTGTCGCCGACATTGACACTGCATTTTTCAACATAACCCTGGGTTTTAAAAGTAAGCGTAGTATTCTGAACCGGTTCAATGGTACCCGAGGCGCTTATCGTCTCCAGGACGTCGCCATAGGATACTTTAACAGTAACAAATTCGCCGCTTTTCTTGTTTGCGGCCAGCCGCCAGTATCCAAAGCCGCCTAACAACACTAATATTAAAATTATCACAAGCGTTCTGGGGTTTTTAATTAATTGCAGAATTTTTACGGGCATTCTTTTATACTCGGCCACTTGGGAGCCCTCCCCCTGATATTAGATTTTTTTACCCTCAATTTAACTGCCGCTGGAAACCCATGGTGTCTCGAAACTCATCACCTGGATGACATGCTGGCATTCGGCTTGGAGCAGGTTCAGTTTGCTCTGGGTTACTGAATTCTCCGCGGAAACCAGGTCGATTTTGCTGATCAGCCCGCACTGATATTTAAGTCTGGCCACGCGCAGACTTTCCTCGGCAGTTGAAAGCTTTTTTACCAGAATGGCGTGATTATCCTCCATTTTCATGATGTTATAGTAAAGAGAACGCAGCGCCTGAACAGTGCGGTCCTTTTCGGTCTGGGCATTCTGCTCGGCTATTGATACTGATATCTCAGCACTTTTGTAAGTATGGGCTTCAGCCGGACTGTAACTGTATATATTAAGCGCAATTTCCGCCTGGTCGACAGCGTTGTTTGCTTTCCAGACGGAGGGGCTTTCATCCAGAACACGTGAAATCTCCGCATCCAGACTTGTAACCTGTAGCGGTGAAAAAACCGGTTGGTCCGTCAGTTCCGGGCGGCTGGCGGCCGACAGGCCGATTAACTGATTGAACTTTTGATAGGAATCTGCCAGAGTCTTTTCGGCTGAAGCATAAGCTTGTTTGGCAGATTCGTAGCTTTCGCTGTCCTGAGTCAGCTGCCACTTGCTTGCGCAGCCCAGTTGGCGCTTTAAAACTGTACCGCGATATTGCATTTCGGCATAATTCATCGACTGCTGAGCCGCATCCAGCGACGCTTTGGCTTCCAGGACATTGTAATAGGCCTGGTAAACGGATATTACTACAGAATCCAGAGCAGACTGATAACTCTTTTTGGCTGACATCCAGTTTAGATTCTTCTGTACATAACTGTTATACGCCTGTTCAACCTCGGGTGTCGTTTGCCCCGTTGGCGTAAAATCCAACGCTTTTGAGGCGGCGTCAAGGTCTTCCTTTGACTGATCGATGCTGTAACCGGACGCTCGCAATGAGCTGCTGTTGGCAATAGCCATTTTGACAGCCTGTTGCATGGGCATCTGATGTCCGGCAGGTTCCGCCGCAAAAGCAACACCCGTGCAGGAAATCAAGACGATAGCGCATAATATAAATACCAGCAACTTGCGCAAGTTACATTCCCCCTAATAAAAGTACCCTTTTATCTCCTTTGAAGATAGAGTAAGGAGTAAACTTGTTCCCCCTTTCATTGGCTAATTGACTATATTTTCAAAACCTGTCTGTCAATCTCTTAAATAACAACTATTCTACCTTAATTAACCCTTAATGGTAACTGGAATTTGTCCGAACAAAAGCTGAACATATGCTGAAAAGAAGGGAGCCGGCAGTATCTTTTTAATGTTCCCGGCGCCTGGAATAAACCATATTTTATTAATTAGAGACACCTGATTATCTAATTCTGCCTGTACATTAGCCAACCATTTCTGTTTCAGTTGCTCCAGTGTCATCCCTTTATCGTTGGCAATCTGCTCTAAAGTCTTCCCGGCTTTTAACTGGGTTTGCAGTTCCTCGGAAGTCAGGCCAAGAATCTTGACTAATATCATCTATAGGCGGATTCATCATCCTTTGCCCATTTCCCGGAGCACCGCCCTCTCGTGGCCTATTTTCCGGCATGTTGCCCTCCTTCGGGGGCCGGGCCTGTCCAGTAGAAACTGACTCCTTTTTGGTATTCTCCCCGACAGATCTATTACTATCATCCTTTTTTGTAATCTCCGGCGTCTCACCAGTAGATTTGTTTTCAACGCCGTTTGTGGCGACTGGCAGTTTTACCTAACCGGAGCTATTATTAGCAGACGGTTTTAAAGCAAACAATTTCACTGCATTGATCGAGCGGTCATTATTATGAGCTGTGACTACACCAATACCTATAGCTCCCAGAGCTAAAATAGTTGCCGCGCTCAGTATCAGAAACTTCTTTTTGCTTATTTTTCTCACCTCCTGTCACCTTGTTTTTTAAGATACGATTGACTTCACATATCCAATTTTTACTATGGTATTTCTTTCATAATAGCTGCTCTGCCTGAATTATCCCTTAAAGGCAACTGAACAATAACTGAATCGCGCGCTCCCTTGTTAATACTGCCGGTTTAGGATTCGAAAGAATGTTACTTACAAAAGAAAAAACGGCGCTCATAAGGGCTTAAAAACTGCTTATGATAGCCGTATTGAAAAGGAGGTATTTTATTGAAAACTATTGATTATCCGGAAGCCAGATATGAAAAACGCATCCATGCCCCTCTTTGCTTTCAATATCGATAGTTCCCTTGTGGATGTCAATAATCGTTTTGGTAATTGCCAAACCGAGGCCGGCGCCGCCGTATTTGCGGACCCTTGAGGAATCGCTCCGGTAAAAGCGGTCAAAAACATGAGGCAGGTGACTTTCACTTATTCCAGACCCGTTGTCCTGAACGGACAACCTGACGCCATCGTTAATTTTGGATAAAGATATCTGGATCTGGCCATTTTCGGAATCCGTATGCTGTACGGCGTTTTGAAATAAGTTTAGAACCACCTGTTTCATACTGTCCGCATCATACTTGAGCTTCAGGTCCGGTTCGATAAACAGGTCGAGTTTTCTGTTGCCTGCCAGAATGCGCAGCTGCGGTTCCATCTCCCGGATCAGGTTATCCAGGAAGCCTTCTGCAAGTTCTATATGCGGCGTGCGGTCGAGCTTGGAAAGAAGAAGAAGATCATGCACCAGTTTGTTAAGACGCTTTGATTCTCCATGCATGCTTTTTAACGCTTTGTTAAGCTGGTCCCGCTGGTTGGCGGCCCCGCGGAGCAAAACCTCTAAAAATCCATGAATAGAAGTCAAAGGCGTGCGCAGTTCATGAGAAGCGTCGGCAATAAAACGGCGCATTTGTTCCTTTGTTTCTCTTTCTGCTTCAAACGAGGCTTCTAACCTTTCCAGCATTCCGTTAAACGATTCAGCCAGACGATCAATTTCCATCTGCCCCTGCCTGGTTGGGAACCTCCTGTCCAGATTCCCGGCGTTAATCTGTTCCGCTGTGTCCACCATGTTGAATAAAGGAACCAGCGTTTTTCTAATAATGGGCAAAAAGCAAAGCAAACCGAACAACATGGCGACAAAGGAAAGTATTAAGAAAGTAAACAGCTGGCGGAGAAGCAATTCTTTAAGGGGACTTGTTAAAGTACTTACCTGAATAACGCCAGGCGCTCGTCCGCGAAAAACCGGCTGCAGGATCAACAACTGCTCTGTTCCTGATGTGTCCTTAACTACTTTGTAATTACCCGGTCTGGATCTTTTAAATTCATCTAACAACGGTGGTTTTTCCAACACATCCAGGTATTCCTGCGTCTTTAGTTTCGGTGGATTAACACCGTCGGGGCCAATAGATAAAACATAATAGCTTCCCTCTTGATCAATAAACGCTAAATTTGCTCCCGGAAGAAAAAAGATTGGCCTGTCAGTATTTTCCTGGTCTTGGTTAAACTGCTCCCAAATATGCCGGGGAATGGATATAATCTGGTTTTGAATGCTTGAAGCTTTATTTCTGTAAACAACGTCTTTCATAAAAACATACTGAAGCAGGCCGATAAGCGCGAGCAAAACCGCCAAAATCAGTAACGAGCGGGATAAAAGCTGGATACTAAGCGAATTGGGATGAAATAAAGAACTAAATATATCCCTGGCTTTTTCTTTCATGGCAAATCAACCCTGTACCCCGATCCGCGCAAAGTACGGATCAGCTGATGATTTTTATCGTTTAATTTATCTCTTAAGATGCGTATATACACCTCAACAATGTTTTCTTCGCCGGCAAAATCATAGCCCCATACTTTATCTAAAATCATTGCCTTGCTTAAAACCATCCCGTGATTAAGAATCAGGAATCTAAGCAGGCCGTACTCCGTTGGCGATAATTCCAAAACACTGTTGTTATACTTTATTTCCTTACGGCGGTCGTCGATTTGAAAAGGGCCAAAAACAACTTCTCCAAATAGATTTGGAAACTGGTTCCGGACCCTGGCGTAAATCCTGGCCAACAGTTCCTCAAAACTAAACGGCTTAACCATGTAATCGTCTGCCCCAAGCGTCAGGCCCTTTACCCGGTCATCCACTTCATCCCTGGCAGTCAGCATAATCACCGCCACGTTATCCATTTTTTTGATCAGCTGGCACACTTCAAAACCATCCATTCCGGGCATCATCACATCAAGTATAACTACATGCGGCTGGAAATCCTTGATCAGGTTGATAGCCGTTATCCCTTCTTGCGCGGATCGCACTTCAAACCCCTCATTTTGCAGACCAAGCTCCAAAAATTCAAGTATGTTCGGCTCGTCGTCCACCAATAATATTTTAATTCCCTTTAACGGCTGCATACCTTATCTACCACCCTGTAGTTTTGTTATACCTATATTATCCGGCCCGAAACTGAAACCATACTGAATGAAAACTAAAATATTGTTGAATTTAAGGAGGAAAAGATCTTTCTTTGAAGCAGTTTTTCTATAAAGTTTCTGTTTTTCCTTCTTGAGTCATTCCTTTCATTATTGCGCCTTGTTAAAAAAGCAAGCTGTTTGCCGGCTTGCCTTTTATAATCGGCCCCCTATCATATTTTTTTTAAGTTTTTTAGTGAGCAAGTTGAATAAATACCTTTTATAAACAAGTCAGCTATATACTGGTATTTAACCTGCATGGACATGACGGAGAAACGTCTTTTAAGAAAAACAGCCATTATCCCGCCAAACCCGCGGAAAGGCGCCTAATTTTTAACCGGGAGTCAAATATAATATGGATATACAATCCGGGCAACAGGCAGTCCAGAATCAGGAAAATATCGTAAATACACCTGCCGGGAAACAGTTTTCAATTAACCGGCTAATCAAGCCAGCGCTTGTCATACTGGCCGTTATGGCGGCCATAGCAGTCAGTGAATATGTTTTCGCTTACCGGAACGCAGGTTATGGTATTACCATTTCCCTTGTTGTCGTAATTCGCTGTATTCATATTTATGCTTCCGGACAAAAGAGGACGGGTTGACGACCTGCCTCGAATCTTTAAGCCTGGTTCCCCTGTATATCCTGTTCACGTCATCGCTGCCCTGGTTTTTTATAGACCAGCAGTACCTGCTTCCCGCCGTATACTCTTGTATTATCGGGCTTTGTCTTCTGCACGTTTTTTACGGGAGTTAAACTTAAAGGAATTAATCAACCTGCCTGACTGGAAAACCATTTTCCGTTTTTTCCTGCTGTCCATTCCCATAGGCGCCTGTACCGGCCTGGTGGAGTACCTGATTTTAAAAACTCAGTCCGCTTCTCCTGCAAAGTTGTTCTATCATCCCCGTATGTTTCCCCTAGCAGGGCAAAAACCGCCTGATACTGGTTTATCGGAAGAAGTGAACCGTTACAAGATGCCAGCCTTGCGGCGCCCAAGTTAAGGGCCAGGGTAAAATCGTGCCAATATAAAAATCCATAATAAAATCCCTTTCCTATAATCAAAATAAAAGGTTTTTACCCTGAAACGTTGAAGTATTTGTTATGCGCATAGCATGTTTCTAATCTGGTTAACCCATAGAAAAGCGCTTTCTGGAGCGTATATGCCCGGGAAGATACCGTCTGCGAAAACAATAATTCGGTTTTTAGAAAAATAAAACAACAGGAGTTGGCGCCGGTGAATATACAAATACTTAGAAACATGGAAAATATTTGTGATCCACTGTTATTAGAAATCCTCAAAGAATATTTCGGCGATATAAACGATGTTATTTCATGGTTTCCGGACCTGGTAGGATATATAGGAGACGACTATGATTTCTTTGGGAAACCGGTAAAAAGAGGACGTACAGGTTATTTCTGGTTCCTCACAGAAAAACTTTTAATACAAGCAAGCGCCGAAAAGGAATCGATTTCCGTAAAGGTTTTTAACCTGGATAAAATTATCAGTATCAGCTGCAATTACACTATTCTTAAAGCAGGACTCAGAGTAGACATAACAGGCATAGCAATTATTTTTACTGACGGGCAAAGTGTTAAAATTGAAAGCAGACAAGGATATAATCAAAGTATAGAAGAATTTTACATAGCGTTGGTTAATAAGATTGGTCATTAAATTTAAGAAATAAGAAAAGGATTTACGCTATAAGGTTGAGGATCTGGTGGAGATAAAATAAAGCCGTATTAGAAGCCAGGAAACATTGGTAGAGTATGAAAAGTAGAAGATTATACAAAAAAGCAGGATAGACATCCATGCCGCTAGAGCGGCGCCATCAAGGAGGTATTCCTTCGTTATATGAACACAAGATTCCCAATTAACTAAACCGTTAATAAAATCTGTTCCAGTAACTAAATGAGGTCCCTCTTCTATAAATTCATCCGTTTTTAAACCTTGCCATCCTATACGACCCTTTATATAGCTAGAGTATTTATTTTTTATTGTCCCCCAATTCTCCGGAATCTCCCCAATCCACTCAATACCGCTGTCTTTCATCATCCTGGTCAATTATTCAAACACCGCTTTCAGCGCCCCGTCCAGTTCCTTCTCAATTTCTAAAATTTCCGCCATTATTTCACTTGACGGCTTAGGTGGAGTATATTTATAAAAATACCTGGTAAACGGTATCTCATAGCCGATTTTGGTTTTATTTTTATCTATCCAGGCATCAGGAGCAAAAGGCAGAACTTCCCTGGCAAAGTAGGTGCCGATATCCTCGGTCAGCGGCACATTTTCAGTATCCCGCAGACTTACGTCGGGCTGTTTTTCTCCTTTTTTCAGGACAGGCTTGCCGTCCTTACCTAAAAGCGGCCGCTCAACCACTATTTTGGCATAGCCGAATTTCTCATTGTCAAATATCTTGCTGAACTCATTTTCCTTAAAATCGCCGTAGATCCTGGTGATCTCGTCAATGTAATGCCTGGGTATATCGTTTCTTTTATTGCCCAGCGACTTCCGGCGTTTTTCGTACATCCCGTTGGCGTTGATCAATTGAACCTTGCCTTTGCGGTGCGGGGCTTTTTTATTGGACAGCACCCAGATATAGGTCGCGATGCCGGTGTTGTAGAAAAGATCGTTGGGCAGGGCGACGATGGCTTCCCAGCAGGTCATTTTCGATAATATACCTGCGGATTTCCGAGGGACCACTCCCGGCGTCACCCGTAAACAGGGGCGACCCGTTGTGGATTATAGCCAGGCGGCTGCCGCCGTCTTTTGTGTCTTTCATCTTGGAAATGGCCGTCAGCAAGAAGAGCATCTGGCTGTCGCCTATCGCCGGGACTCCCGGCCCGAACCTGCCGGCAAAGCCGAGCTTCTGCTCATCTTCTATAGCTTTTTTCTCGTTTTTCCATTCCCTGCCGAAAGGCGGATTGGACAGGATATAATCAAACTTATCGTCTTTAAACAGGTCGCAGGAAAGAGTGTTGCCCTCTTTGATGTAGTCGTAAAACAATTCGTGGACAGAGAAAGCGAACATTTAGACGATCTAACTTACGACCCGTTAGTTTTATAGTTTTAATACTGCGTTAAAATGTGGATAAGGACTACCTTTAAGTGGTTGTTCTTCTTGCATTAGATAAAAGAAACCTATTGGGTGTATACACCATATATGGCATGTGCTGGTATGTATAAATTTACTAAATTTATGCTTGAAATCGTGATCAAAGTTTTATGCAACGCTAGTGGCTAAAGATCTTTGAATCTGGAATAAGAAAAGAAACTATGCCATCTGTTGAATTATTGCTTAATAGTTCTAGTAGGAATTATGCTAATCCTAGCAAGATAATAGATGATTATTTCTCTTTTAATAATAACATATTATCAAGTGAATTATTAACGGAATATGAGTATTTAAGCACACAATTGTTAGAAAGATATGACCGAAGAACATTACCGTTTCCAATTCAATGGGCAGCAGAAGATGGCACTAGCTTTTTACTCTATGCGATAACAAGAATAAGAAAACCAAAGATGATTTTAGAAACAGGTGTTGCAAATGGCCATTCAACTTATTTTATTCTAAATGCTCTTTTAAAAAATGGGTTCGGATCTTTGCACAGCATAGATATCTCTTCTAAAGTTGGAGTGTTGTTAGAAGATGGAGAAAAAACAAACTGGAATTTTCATTTAATCAGCACAAAAAATGATTTTAATAGAGTCGTAAATGACATTAATGAAGTTGATTTTTTTATGCATGACTCGAATCATAGTTACAGATGGCAATATTTAGAGTACGACACTATATATAAAAAAATGTCACCAATATCCGTATTTGCCAGCGATGATATTGATTGTTCCTATGCGTTTATAGATTATTGTTCAAAGATAAACAAAAAACCAGTGGTATTGATCGACAAGAGGAAATTTATCGGTTTATTGATTAATTCGTGATTTTAATGTATGTTCTTCCTGTTAAATTGAATTTGAACTGAGCCCGGTTCAGATTGCGGGGTTATTTTTTTATCAGGTTATGTTAAGCGGTTGTTATCTTGCCGGCTGTTGAATGAAAGGATGCGAGAAAACTTTCGAGCGGTCTTCAACAGTATCGATAATCTGTTCACCTTCCTGATGGTTTAAAAGGGCAGGCTGCCAGTTTTTCACGCATACCGGGACAAGGCAGGGCAAAATCTTGCCGTCCTGTATGTTTAGCTGTAAAAGAACCGTGTCGTATTTGGTTCTGTTGTTCCCTCCAAAAATAAAATTACCAAGCGAGTAGGCTATAAGGCCGTTTTTGTATTCTTCTATTCCCTGCAGGAGATGCGGATGATGACCGACAATTAAGTCAGCGCCCGAATCGACTGCAAGGTGGGCAAGCGTTATTTGATAAGGCTTTGGATGGCCGGCATTTTCTTCACCCCAGTGGAAATTTACTATTACGTAATTGGCGATCTTTTTGAGATTGCGGATATCTTCTTTTAAGATTCTTTCGTTGAACGGGTTGGTCCCGGCTGTAAAATCCGGATTATTGTAGTAGCCCAAAAAACCGATCTTTATTCCCTTAATCTCAATTACAACCGGTTTTCTTGCATCCTCCCGATCCAGTCCTGCGCCTACATGTTTTATTCCCGCATTGTCAAGGTATCTTAAAGTATCCTCAATGCCCTGAGTACCATAGTCCCCAGTATGATTGTTGGCAAGGTTGACAATATCGACGCCGCCGTCCTGTAATATTTTTATATAATCAGGGCGCATGCGGAAGTTAAACTTCTTGGGAACCTTTGTACCCCTTGCAGTAATGGGATTTTCCAGGTTGAGCATGGAAAGGTCTGAATCTTTAAAACAGGTGAGGTTTGCAAAAGGATAGCCATAATTTTCTTTGACAACATTTTCGAGGGAACAGGCAAGTACAGTATCACCGGCAAAGTTGATCACGACTTTGTTATTATTTTCGTCAGGAAGGATTACCCAAACAGGTTTGCCGGGTTCCTGGTATTTAATTTTTGCTCCGAGAAGTTCGCTGAAAGAGCGTAAAGGGACATAAAATTCGTTTTCATACATAGTTACAGGTTTGCCAAGGCTGAAAACCTTGTCGTTAAGCCAGACGGTTTTTGAAAGATTTGTTAGAGTTATATTGTATTTATCATTTTTGACAGATGCCTCATTTCCATTGATTTCTTCCTTTAAACCAAACATCCGGCAGATTTCCTCGAGCGGTACAAAATAAGATCCGTCAGATAAAATTGCCCTTTCAGATACACAAATCTCCTTTGCTGATTTTTCAAATGTTGGGTCTGTTGACTCCGTAAAACAAATTACAGGCCAGGCAGTTAATAAAAATATTAAAAGGATATTTTCTGCTTTCCTCATGTCATAATCCTGAGTGTATAATTTTGTATTATATAATAAATGAAATATTGTCATGATTAAAGAGGTATAAGTTATCGAATAAAAAAAGAAAAAGAATATATTTAATCGAACTGTAAAAAGTGTTCCAAAACGATGTCCACCTAACCGTCAAAACGGCGCACCCGGCAGGCACAGCATTGTTGAATACATATACTTAAAGTAATTTTTTATTAAGATGAGGAGAATGGAAATGAAAAAACTGATGTTCTGGTCATCGGGGGCAGCGCAGGGGGGATATTTACAGCAATCACCTCGAGAAAGATATATAAAGATAAGATCGTACTGCTGGTAAGAAAGACCGGTACGGGAGTGGTGCCCGGCGGAGTGCCTTATGTCTTCGGGACCTTGTTGGACACTTTAAAGAATAGGATCCCTGACGCCATGATCACCGATGCCGGTGTTAATCTGATGATCGGCGAGGTTGTCAGGATCAATAAAGAGAACAAAACTGTTTCTTTAAGAAACGGTGAAGATATCGCTTATGACAAACTGGTCCTGGCTGTGGGTTCAAATCCGGTAATACCAAAAAGTATTCAGGGTTACGACCTGGGAAATGTTTTCCCGATCGCCAGGGACGAAGTTTACCTTCGCATCTTTTTGAGGAGTTAAAAACCCTTCAGGACGTAGTTGTTATTAGCGGAGGGTTCACAGGCGTAGAATTTGCCGAGCAGCTTCAAAAAGCAGGCAAAAAGGTTACCCTGGTAGAAGCGGCGCAAAGATGCCTTTGGCAGGCTTTCGATGACGAGGTATGCCGGACAGTGGAAGACGATCTGAGATCAAACGGCATTGCAGTAATGACAGGAACGAAAGCAAGTGAGATTACCGGCCGGGGAAAGGTTGAAGCGGTCAAACTGGATAATAGAGCAACCGTCAGGGCAGAGGCGGTAATACTGGCGACAGGTATAACACCGAACTCCATAGTGGCGCAGGAGGCCGGCCTGTCGGTTAACTTTGATGGCTCC
>DMZI01000027.1:0-53899 GCA_003485325.1 Desulfotomaculum sp. | reverse complement strand
AGCGCTTTTTCTACTAAATATTCGGTAAAACATACGCCGCTGCGGGAATGACGGAACGAAAGGCTTCTAAAGAAGGGTTTGAGATAGTTACAGGACGGGCTTCCACTGTGGACAGGCACCCTAAAACCTTGCCGGATGCCGGTGCAATTGATTTAAAGCTGATTTTTAAGACCTCGGGTGTGCTGCTTGGCGTCCAGGTAACGGGCGGAGACTCAATGGGGGAAATGATCAATGTTTTAGGCCTGGCCATCCAGAAGGGCCTTACCGCCAATGAGCTGAACACCTTCCAGGTTGCGGCGCATTCCCTGATTACATCTTCGCCTGTCAATTATCCAATCAATGCGGCAGCTTTGGACGCCCTGATAAAATGATCTTGAACAGCTAATCCTGAATTAGAAAATCTTATCTGCCGGACCTTTGTTCAGGTTGAGTATATTTTTTAATCTATTCTTGAGCCCGGTGTTCCTTTCAATAACCTTGTTGTTTTTAACAGCATATGCAATAGCCTTTTTGCTTCCGATTATTACTGCAATTTTCTTTGCACGGGTTACGCCTGTGTAAAGGAGATTTTTTTGTAACATGATATAGTGCTGCATTGTAAGCGGCAGTATAACTATAGGATACTCGGAGCCTTGAGCTTTGTGAATAGTTGTGGCATAGGCCAAAACAACTTCATCCAGATCTGAAATGTCATATAAAACTTTAACGCCGTCAAAGTTTACAGTAAGGGTATTATCCTCCAAGTTTACATCCGATATTATGCCGATATCCCCGTTAAACACATTTTTGTCATAGTTGTTTCTTATCTGCATGACCTTATCGTGGAGCCTATATTCGGCGCCGCCTCTTCTTAAAGATAAAGTATTGTTATTCAATGCTGCCTGCAGTTGTATATTCATATTAACAGCGCCGGTATCACCGCGCAGCATGGGGCATAAAACCTGAATATCACGAATGGGATCTACCTTATAATATGCGGGAAGGCGTGTGGTACAGAGCTGTTTTATAATGTCCGGTATCTTGGCGGGATCATTGGCTTGAATGAAAAAGAAGTTGCTGTTCTTATCGGGTCTTAGATCAGGGAAAATTCCATTGTTAATACGATGCGCGTTCCTGATTATAGCGCTGCCCATTGCCTGCCTGTAAACATGTTCGAGCTTTATAACCGGTACTGCGCCCGAGTCAATCATATCCCGCAGCACATTGCCGGGACCAACGGAAGGAAGCTGATCGACGTCACCGATAATTATTACAGTCATGTGGTCCGGTATTGCTTTGAAAAGATTATGCATAAGAACAATATCAATCATAGAAGCTTCATCAAGGATAAGCGCATCGCCTTCCAGAGGATTATCGCTGTTTCTCTGGTACCCGTCAGGAGGCTTAAATTCAAGCAGTCTGTGTATAGTTTTAGCTTCCATGCCAGTTGTTTCGGTCATGCGTTTGGCGGCGCGCCCCGTGGGCGCCGCAAGCAGGATTTGCATACCGCGCTCTGCAAATGCGGATATGATAGCTGATGTGATAGTTGTTTTACCTGTACCGGGGCCGCCCGTTAAGATCATTATTTTGGACTGCACAGCGCAGTTGATGGCTTTTATCTGAATCTGGTCATAAATAATGCCGGTTTTATTCTGTAAATCACAGATAATACTATTAATGTCATTGAATGGTTTGTAGCCGGGAGTATTTAAAACTTCAAAGATCCTTCTTGCCGTACCGGCTTCACTGAAAAACAGGGGCGGTATATATATTGCGTCAGGATCTTCAAACACAACGTCTTTTTCTTTTAACATATGATCCAGAGTGATTGATATAATACATTCTTTTATCTCCAGCAATTCGTTAGCGGTTTTAATCAACTGGTCTCTTGCCGCATAGCAATGGCCTTCATCCGCAAGCTCGTTTAAAGTATATAGAATACCGCTTCTGCATCGTACAAAGCTCTCTTTATCAAACCCCATCTTAGCGGCAATTTTATCGGCGGTTTTAAAACCAATACCCCGGATGTCGTCCGCCAGCTTGTAGGGATTGGTTTTTACTATGGAGACGCTTTTGTTGCCATATGCTTTATATATCTTGACAGCGTGAGAGGTATTGACCCCATGGTCCTGCAAAAAAAGCATGATATTTTTGATTTCTTTTTGTTCCTGCCATGCGGACTTGATCATTTGAATGCGCTTTTTGCCTATGCCCGGGATATCGATCAGCCTGTCAGTTTCTGCTTCAATAATATTTAATGTATCAGCCCCGAATTGTTGGACAATCTTCTTGGCAAATATGGGGCCTATTCCCTTGATCATGCCGCTGCCCAGGTATTTTTCCATTCCGTAAGTGGTAGCGGGCAGCGTTTCCTCCCATTCATAGGCTACAAACTGACGTCCGAACTTACTATCGTTTTTCCATTCACCCTTAAGGGAGAGGATTGAGCCTGCATTTACCGAAACCATGGTTCCGATAACAGTTACAAGGTTATTAAATCCTTTTGCCTTAACTTTAATAACGCAGAAACCATTATCTTCGTTTACAAATGTTATACGTTCAACTATACATCGTAAAAAATCCATTTAATTACCCTTAATCCGTTTTCCTAAGTAAATCATCCAAGCTCTTCAGCATTTATAACAACATGGCGGATATTAAGGTGGTTATTGATAAAATTTAGCGACTTAGCGCCGCTTTCAAGCCGTTCAATCAATTTTTTAAATCTTCTATACGTTTTTCAAAAAAAACAATACGTTTTTTTAGAATTTCAACCTGGTCCGGTTGCATTCCGAAGCCGGAAATTCTCTTGCAGGAAGCTCTGGTACCGCTTCCTGCGCCCTGTCCGGGATGCTGCTTCCGGAAGGACTAACCTGATTTTGATTTTTGCATAACCCTTCGCTTTTTCCAGTTCCATGCCCCAGCCCTAAAGGTCCTTTTATATATTTTTCCATACTTCCGCATTTGGGGCAGGAAATTTCGTAGCCGCGTTTACCGTTTTCTGAAAATGTTCCTTCATCCCACGTATGCTTGCATTTAATACACTCAAAAGAACGGCGTTTTTCTATGTAGTTCCCGCCTCTAATCATGATCGTCCTGCCCTCAACCAGCGCTAAAGCTATTTTACTTCTGGCGGTTTGCAGAAGGCGCTGAAAAGTTGGGCGGCTCAATCCCATTTGGCTGGCGCACTCGAACTGGTCTAAGCCACACATATCTTTAAGCCTGATGGCTTCAAGTTCCTCTATTCCAAGCACCAGCGGGTTTTGGTTTGGTTGGCCTTCAGCAATAAATTTTTGGCAGCAGGGGAGGTTGTCGACCAATCCTATGCATCTTTTCCTTACCATCACGATACCACCTAATGAACATATGCTCATTTAATTATATATTGTTATATCCCAAAGCGCAATATGAAGTTATAATATATTGGAATTCATAAACTCCGGCAGTTTTCTTTGCGGATTATTGACGAATAATTCTATGTTTCTAAAGCTGTCTCTATATTCTATGCTTGAATACTTTAAACCGCGACACGAGTGAAGAATAATCTTTGACGGCATCTCCAAACTGTAGTTATCCTTATTTTACTCTCGTAAAGTCGCGATAAGTCTTTTGGGATTTAAGAGCAGATCAAGTCCGTCGTTGATATCCTTCACTATTACGTCAGCTTCCCGGAGAGCCTTTGCAGAAGTACCTTCCGGGCCGATGACAATAATACCCAGAGCGGCAGCCTCCAGCATCAGGGCATCGTTGACGCCGTTGCCCACGGCTGCTACGTTTTCTGCCGCTAAAGATTTTACAATTTCCAGCTTTTCAGGAGCGCCGACCCCGGCTGTAAGAATGTGGATGCTGCTCTTAATACCTTTGCAGTATTCCCGGCAGGAACCGAAAGTGTCAGCTGTCACAATATGGACTTCCATTTGTTCCGCCAACTTATTAAGCCTTTCCTTTACTCCGTCAATCAACACACCATCACGCGCTATCGTTCCGTTAAAATCGAGCACGATATGATTTAAACTTACAGATCCTTTTCCCGGAATATCAAACGTAATCATTTTCCTCTCCAATACTTTCTGTTTTAAAATTGAGATCTGCGTCCGGAAGGCGTAAAACGTCTTTAACTTATTATATATCAGTTACACATCGGCGCCATTTGCCTAACTGATAAGGACTCGCACAATTCAGAGGTTCAAATTTTCTTGTTATGCCTTCGCAGGTTTGTTTTTGTTTAAAAGCTATAAAATATTCTTATTTTATGATACCTCAGCCATAATAATATTAAATTATTAATATAACAAAGACTCATATATAATCATTTTATCAGTGTTAGGAACCCTGACCAACCCATGTTGATTGTCTCCAGGGCACGTCCTTTTGTCAAGGTAAGAGACCTTTCTTAATCAAATTACACAAGGGGATTATAATATGCGCAGAGTTTATTTTGATCACAGCGCCACCACGCCTGTTCACGCACAGGTGGCTGAGGAGATGAGCCGGTATTTAACCGGTCAAAATTTTGGCAATCCGAACAGCCAGCATTTCTTTGGGACTGTTGCTCGTAAAGCCGTTGAAGAGGCAAGAGAAAAAGTTGCTTCAGCCATGTCCGCCAATCCCGGGGAGATTGTCTTTACAAGCGGAGGAACTGAATCCGATAACATGGCTATACATGGAATCGCCTGTACAAACCGGGAGAGGGGGAACCATGTAATAACCTGCGCAGTTGAGCACCATGCAGTTCTTAACACTGTTAAGGCTCTGGGAAAGCAGGGTTTCGACATCACTATCCTGCCTGTGAATCAATATGGCCAGGTTAATCTCGATGAACTTGCTGACGCTGTTACAGATAAAACGATTCTGATTAGTATCATGCATGCGAACAATGAAGTCGGAACTATCATGCCTATGAAAGAAATAGGTAATTTGGCCAGACAGCGGGGAATTGTCTTCCATACTGATGCAGTTCAGAGTTTCTGTAAAATCCCCTTTACTGTTGATGAGCTTGGTGTTGACCTGCTTTCCGTTTCGGGGCACAAAATATATGGTCCCAAAGGTATTGGAGCCCTGTACATACGAAGCGGCACGCGTATTAAACAGACTTTATTTCATGGCGGGGCTCAGGAAAAATTGCGCAGGGCGGGTACAGAAAACGTACCTGGTATCATAGGGTTGGGCAAAGCGGCCGAACTGGCTTTTAATGGGATGGAGCAAGAAAGCAGGAGATTAACCGCACTTCGCGATCGGCTGATCAGCGGTGTCCTCAGCCGGTTCAAGGAGGCAAGGCTGACCGGTCATCCCACTTCCCGTCTGCCCAACCATGCCAGTTTTTGCTTTGAATTCGTTGAGGGAGAATCAATGCTCTTTAATCTTGATATGAAGGGCATAGCTGCGTCAAGCGGTTCGGCCTGCACATCGGGTTCTCTGGAACCGTCACACGTTTTGCTGGCAATGGGCATTCCGCCGGAGGCCGCTTATGGATCCTTACGCCTTACACTTGGCAGAGAGAATAAAGAGGAGGATGTGGAATACTTCCTGGAAGTTATAGATTCCGCGATAGAAACCGGGTAATGCCGATTCCGGCGCAGATACCTTTTGGAATGTTAAAGGAGGCAGATGGCGGCTGCCTATTACTTTTCTTACAGTTTTGGCAAAACAAGAGAATATTTCCATTCAAATTATACAAGGAGGAAAGTTGATGAACAAAAGTTTGGATTGCCGCGGGTTAGCGTGCCCACAACCGGTTATAAAAACTAAAAAAGCGCTGGAAGAAATTGAACAGGGATCCGTTCTTACTGTCATTGTTGATAATCAGACTGCGAAAGAAAATGTTACCGCTTTTGCCGAAAATTCAGGTTGTAGTGTGGACGTAAAGGAATCTGATAGTGATTTCGTATTGGAGATAGCTATAAAAGATAAGTCCGGGGATTTGCAGTGCAGCACTGAATGTGTTCAAAAAGTTGAAAGCGTTTCTCAAAAAGGCCCGGTTTACTTGATTACCACAAACTCGTTTGGTCAGGGTTCCCCTGATTTGGGCGAGGTGCTGATGAAGAGTTTCTTTACTGCTTTAATTGAACAGCCGTGCCCGGAGTCTTTAATTTTTATAAACTCTGGAGTTTACCTGACAACCGAAGGTTCGCCGGTAATTGAACAACTGAATTCCCTGGTCCAAAAGGGCGCACAGATTCTTTCCTGCGGCACATGCCTGAATTATTACAAGCTTGCTGAAAAACTGCTCACCGGAAAGGTCAGCAACATGTTTGAAATACTTGAACAGCTTACAAAGTCCGGTAAGGTTATTAATATAGCCTGACAATAGCGTTAAATAAATAGCCTATGCAGACAATCGCCAGAGCTACAATGCCAAAATATGCAGCCAGTTCACGCCTCGCCATAAAATGTTTTTTAGGTGGAAAAAAGCTCCTGATTACGGTTATGACAAAGATAATCAGGACCAGCATGAACAATATTTTTACTGTGTTATATAAGAAAAAATTAATAGCAGAGCCAAAATCTCCAGCTTGCGGCATAAATACTCTTATAGATTCCCTAAACCGGGCTGTAGTTCACTGAGCCCGCTGCCTGGGCGGATTATGCTGCCGTTGCGGTTTATTGCGGAAAACTTGGCTGCGATGTAAATGGAACGCAGAAGCACAAGAGATAACCGTTAGTTGAAGGATTAAAACTAAACTTGTGCTGTCACGAAAAACATTGTAGAGTAGAGGAAAGAACCTTTGGAGGTAATTAACATGGCAAGAAAGATTTTGGCTAAAGATATAATGACCAAAGAGGTCATTACAGTTAATGCGGACGATACTATAGAAAAAGTAGCCCAATTGATGTTGAATCACCACGTCAGCGGCATGCCCGTGGTAGACGGGGAAGGAAGATTAGCCGGCATCATCAGCGAGGGAGACTTATTAATCCAGGACAAGGAAATAAAAGCGCCGGCGATGACTGTTTTTCTTGGCGGTATTATTTATTTGGAAAACCCCAGCCGTTTCAACAAAGAATTAAAACGCATTATTGCTTTAAAAGTTAATGAGTTAATGTCCGAGAAAGTGTATTCTGTCGGGCCGGAAGACCCTATCGAGAAAGTAATCAGAATTATATCGGAAAAAGAAGTCAACCGCGTCCCGGTAGTGGATGAAAACAAAAGACTGCTGGGAATAATCAGCCGCCAGGATATTATCAAGGCCGCACATTCTCGATGAGCAGGTAACTTAAAAGATGCCTTAATTCTTTTAAAACAGTAACCCTGCAAGTTTTTGCGGGGTTCTGACATTATATGCTCTTTTTAAATAAAGGAAGTTAGACCGGGAATGATGAATAATTTAAGTAAAAAAAGAAGTGGATAAAAACAGGATGAACAGCGGGGACGTTTTTGGGTACAGGTGTCCGGTCTGCAAAACTATTTCTTCTAAAGAAGCCAATACCTGCACAGAGTGCGGCCACTGGCTTTTTGACCGCAATTTTCCCGGTACGCCAATATACCGGGACGAGTATTTGGATGAAATAGATCATGAGGAGAAAAAATCAACATCTAAATATCTTATTGTGCTCATTGCCGCTGTTCTTTGTGTTGTTATGTTCGCTTCTTTGATCAATATTCCCAGGAGTGACGAGTCATCTGTCCTGCCAATTCGTGAAGTGCGGCAGTCAGTAGAGCCGCTTTCCCTTAACGAAAAGAGTGTAAGCAAGGGCTTTACCTGGAATTACCAGGGAGTCACATATAGCTGGAATATAGGTATTCCTGCAGATTTGCTTGAGTACAGCAGGAATATAAAAGATATTGTTCAAGAGTATTATAAAAGCGACGGGGTTGAGCAAAGAGCCACTTTTATAAGATCCGACGCCGTCCTTAGAAATCTGATCAGTTCTTTAAGGGTAACGTCTAACGGTGATTTATCCCCCTGGGTGACAGAAGAAAAAAACTATAGATTTGCCGGTTACATGGGAGAAACGCTGTCAGACATGGCTGCCAAATTTGATTACTTTCACAAGGCTGAGTTTGTACTGAGTTTTATCGGGGGCGCTATTCCTTACAAAGTTGCTGATGTCCAGCTGCCGGTTCAAACACTTGCTGAAAATGGTGATTGTGACTGCAAGTCTATTCTTCTGGCTGCTATCCTGAAAAACATGGGGTATAGAGTTGCTCTGGTAGAGTTTCCGGATCACTTTGCTATAGGAATAGCCTTTGAAGATGATCAAGTTCCGTCTAACCGGGACCTTTTATATTACGAGTATGAGGGAACCAAATATTATTTTGCCGAGACGACAACACCGGGATGGCGAATCGGCGCCGCCGGCAGTAAAAGCAGAAGAAACGCAGTCTTGTTTCCCGTTAAGTAACTAATTTTTTAGCAGGGGAATAATGAGAGAAAGCTGCTAACGCAATTTAAAAAGCAGATAAATAGGAAAAGAATTTTGAGATAATGAACGATTCCGGGATATTTTTTTAAAAATGCTTGATACTATATTTAATCTTGAAAATTGGAGGAATACATAGTGGACAGCATGGTAAGATGGAATCCGATGAAGGACCTGAGTAATTTAAGACATTCCATAAACAGAATTTTTGATGAAAATTTGTCGCCGATGATTGGGCGAACCGGCACAATGGACAATCCCTGGACTTTTCCGGTAGACATTCACGAGAATGAGGACAATATTATTGTACGTGCGGAGATCCCCGGTCTGGAGAAAGATGAGATAAAGGTTCATTTTGTGAACAACCAGCTCAGCATTCAGGGTGAACGCGCTAATGAGCAAAAGAAAGAAGATGCCCGTTTCCTTAAGATCGAACGCAGTTATGGGAGTTTTTACCGTTCCTTTAACATTGACTTTCCTATAAAAGAAGATGCGATTACGGCAAACTACAAAAATGGGATGCTTGAAATTACACTTCCAAAAAAGGAAGGGGCAAAACCAAAAAGGATACCTGTAGATGTAAGCGTTCATTAATTTAAAAGCTTTCAGGGTGGATTATTCAAAAAAGGATAATCCACCCTTTTTATTTATTTATTTTTACTTAATGATATTTAAATTGTGATAAAAAAAAGTTATAATAATTATAGGCATTAAATAAAATATCCTTATTTAGGTGGAAAATGAATTTAAAACAGTTGGAAGTATTTTTATGGGTTGCCGAGTTAAAGGGTTTTACTAAAGCTGCCAAAAGATTGTACATGAGTCAACCTGCGGTCAGTTTTCAGATCCAGTCATTAGAAGAATTCCTTGGTGTAAAACTTTTCTGGCGAAACGAAAAAAATGTCATACTTACTGAAGCCGGGAAACTGTTATTTGAACAGGCGAAGCAGATAGTTGCCCATTTTTACAAGATTAAATCGGTCGTCAATGATCTGAAAGAATTAAAAACAGGTTCTTTAACGATTGGAGCAAGTACTATTCCCGGTGAATACATATTGCCGAAATTAATCGGGGACTTTCGCCGGCAGTTTCCGGGTATTCAAATTAATGTGCGGATAGCGGGAAGCGCGCAGGTTGAAAAATGGCTTTTAAACCGCGAAATAGACCTGGGTTTTTGCGGTACATTGATTTCGGGCAAGGAAATCGAGTGTCTGCCCTTTTTAACTGACCACCTGGTTTTGATTGCCCCGGTGGATCATCCCTGGGAAGCCGGCGGGGAAATAAAGATTAGTGATTTAGTTAAGGAAAAGTTTGTTTTGAGGGAAAGCGGTTCCGGTACACGGAAAACATTTGAAACAAGCCTCGCCAGGAGCAACATTTCAAAAGAACAACTAAGCATAGTTATGGAAATGGGCAGCACCCGGGCTGTGATAACCGCCGTAGAAGCAGGTTTGGGGGTAAGCGTTGTTTCATTTTTGGCTGCCAGGGATCCCCTGTTGCTTGGACTGATCAAGGAAATCCGTGTTCATAACCTTGACCTGAACAGAAAGCTATATGTTATTCGCGATCAAAGCTGGATGAGCAATTTTGCTGCTGAAACATTCCATAGTTTTATTTTTACTCAGGAAAATAATTTATTATTTTCTTGAAAGGTGAGCGGAAGCAGTAAAAGGTTTCAGGAAAATAAGAAATGTCGGGTAAGTATTTTAAAAAGGTCCCTGAAATCCAGAGACCTTTTGACGGATAAAATTTTTTATTCCTGTTTTGTGACTTCAATTTTGATTATTTTTACGTCCTGTGCAGGTTTTCCATTGGCATCGGTTTTAACAGCAGCTATTTTATCAACAACATCTATTCCTTCAAAAACCTGGCCAAAAACAGTATGGTGATTGTCAAGCCACGGCGTTCCGCCGTTTTTTATGTAACTGTCAATGAGTTCCTGATCAAAACCATTCTGGCGCATCCATAACTGGAGGTTATCTTCAACCGTATTTTTTTGTACGATAAAGAATTGGCTTCCATTGGTATTAGGCCCGCTGTTGGCCATGGAAAGCGCTCCTTTGTAATTATGCAGGTTATCGCTGAATTCATCTTCAAAAGGTTTTTTCCAGATGCTCTGGCCTCCCGTGCCGTTTCCCAACGGGTCGCCGCCCTGAATCATGAAATTGTTAATTATTCTATGGAAGATTAATCCGTCATAATAACCTGAAGTTGCCAGATTGGTGAAGTTTTCTACGGCTTTGGGCGCTTCTTTGGGGAAAAACTTAACTTTTATGGCGCCCATCGTAGTTGTAATAACTGCAATAGTATCGCCTTTTTCAGGGGGGGCTAACTGGTGCTGGTCCGGTTTCATTTGATTATTTGAACCTCCCTTACTGGATTCTGCTGCCTGCTCTTTGGGTTGGTTAACTTCGGGCTTTGATATTTTACCACAACCGGGTAAGATTATTAAAAGTAAAATAAGTGACAAGATAAATCTTTTTTTCATTTTTACCCCCTTATTTGATCAGGCAATTATTCCGGCCTGGGAAAGGGGAGAGATAAGGGTAGCTAGTATATTCAAACTAAATATTATAGTTCAACAAGAACCTGTAAAATTTAACTGCCCCTTCCTGATCCTCGTTTCCAACGTTAAGTTCAGGAACTTCCCGAACTTCTTCCTGACTAATCCTGTTTAAAATTATCCTGTACATATCCGAAATGATTGCTGCCGCCTTGATTGGATTTTTAAATTCATCGATTTTGTACTCTTCCAGGTAAGTTATCAGCAGTTCCTTGGCGATTTCCTCGAAACTTATTTTTTTGTTGTCCGACATACTATACACTCCTCGTTTTTTTATGTGCTCTAATCCCTTTTCCCAAATTATATTGTAACCTAAAATCTGTTTTCTTGCATATTTAATTTGGACAGGTTTCTGGTACTTTTTAAGCGATTGCAGAAAGGTACAGGTTCAAATCAGGCAGATTGCTGGTTAAGATTAGGATGAATGAAATCTGTAATAGCTGTAATTGGAGAAGCTTTTTACCTTTCCTTGTGAGGAGTATTAAATTATACTTATTACAGATTGATCATAATGCTGAGTTTTTCAAAAGAAAAGACCGGGGGTTTTAGTTGATGCCTGATTACCACAAAATTGCCAGGGAATTATTGACCGCTTACCTTGAAGAACACGAGATAAACGATACAAAAGAAGCTTTAAAGGCCGCAAAAAACATTGCCAGGATGTATAACGTTATTTTAAAGGGTATCATGGTGAAAGCTGAAAACAATCAAAAACCACTTGTTAAAGATGATCCGGACATAATCAATAAGCCCATGAGAATTACCCCTGCATATATATGCCAAAAGGGCGGGCAGGATGAGTTGGATGATGAATTGTTGGAATTGCTTTCCGAATCCGCTTTTTAATAAAGAGAGAAAAAGAATTAATTGTATAATCTCAAACAGGATCTAAGGGAAGGATAAGCTGCCGGACAGGTTTCTTAAACAGCCTGTGATCTCCTGGACGTAAAGTTAAGCTGGCTTCCGGGAAAGGGCCAGGACGTAATCAACTTGACTTTGTAAGCATCCTTAAAATATCAAGGCAATATAAGCTAAATAACCTGGCTTGCGGCATTTATGTCTGCAAGCCGTTATGATCTTAAGCCTGTTTTGCCGGAAGTTATTCCTCTTAAACGGTATCATTTGCCAGGCATAATACGCCTTTCCGGAGAGCAATTTTCAACACTGTCCCCAGTATAATATACCAATGCCTTGAAGGTTAATATAAGGCTGCAGACGGGGTAAATATTCTGGAAAAGAAAAAGGGGGTCAAAAATTGGGTAAGGGGAAAATAAAACATCTATATCCGGGAGGGAACACTTCGGCAGGCTTTTTTTCATATTACTCAAACATTATCGATCTCATCAGGGCAACCCGTGTTTTTATACTGAAAGGCGGGCCGGGTGTGGGGAAGTCTACTTTCATGCGTAAGATTGGAGATGAGATGACTGAAAGGGGCTATGATATCGAACATCACCATTGTTCCTCCGACAATGGCTCTCTTGACGGTGTTGTTATTCCTGCGCTTGGGATTGCCCTGATTGACGGAACCAGCCCTCACATAGTTGATCCCCGTTATCCCGGAGCCGTTGATGAGATTATTAACCTGGGGGAATATTGGGATGAGGCAAAGCTCCGGGCCGGCAGGGAACAGATTTTAGCGGACAGCGATCTATTGGGACAGCTTTTCCCTGCGGCATACTGCCAGCTGGCGGAGGCTAAAATAGCCCGGGATGACGCTGAAAGTTATGTTGCTGGTTGTATGGATTTTTTAAGTGTCAACAAAATTACGCTTGATTTAATTGGTGAAATAATAGAAGATTTACAGAGCAGCGGGAAGACACCTCTGGCAAGGCATCTGTTCTGTTCGGCAATTACTCCCGACGGCGTGAAGCATTTTATAGAAAGCCTCCTGGGCGGTATCGAAAAATTATATCTAATTAAGGGACTTCCCGGCAGCGGCCGTTCTTATCTGGTTGAAACAATAGCCCGGGAGGCTCAACTGCGGGGACTGGACACAGAGGTTTACCACTGTGCTTTTGAGCCTTTGAAGGTAGATCTTGTAATTATTCCGGAAGCAAAATCTGCGGTACTAAAGGATGTCGAGGAAGTTGGTTTTAAGTCTGACATAGTGAAGGGACTGGATACAAACACAGTCGATTTAAATAGCTGCCTTAATCAAACCAAGCTGGAAGGCGGCAAGGATCGGCTTTTCAGCGCCCGGCAGCGTTATACAGCGGCGTTCGAACGGGCAGTTGGTTATATAAGCGAGGCTAAACGCGTTCATGATCATATGGAGAGCTTTTATGTGCCGGCGATGGATTTTGAAGCCATAGGGGAAAAGAGGAATAATACTTTGCAGCGTATCCTGGGTTATGCGCTGGAGAAGTAATTGTGAAAATCTGCACATTTGCGCCGAGGGAACTGCTGACGAAGCGAAGGGGAACCATTATTCTGCCGTCTTTTATACAAGCGGGGACATCAAGGGAATAAACCTTTCCGTCAATCAGCGCGTTTTGTTTCCCAACGGTTAAAACTACCGTTTTATTATTTTTTATTTCGTAACAGTTTTTGTATCCTGGTCCCGGCTTATTTTTGCCTGCAAACGCCGGACGGTATTTTGACATCAGAGCTGAAAAAAGGAGTGTAAAGTATTATTTCGTTCTCGGCGGCAGGATAATTGACGCCTTCAATGTTCAGGACAATATCGCCCAGCCGGGCTCTAACCTGAGGCGCAAAATAGCCGATGACAGCCTTTTTCTGGTCAGTGAATCCTGTCGGTGTCCTTAATATATTCCAGGAATTCAACAGGCATCCGTCCTGCATAAGATGGCCCAGCGGCCAGCCTGTACTGCTGTCGAAAAAGCCGCCGTTTATGGCCGCAACAGCCCCGTGCCTGGCGGCAATACTGCTCAAAGTTTCCCTCTTGCCCAGGGTATCCTGGCCGGTCGCCACATAAAGTTCCATTAAAGTCAAAGAGGGATCTGCTTCCAGGACGTAACCGTGAAGCGGTTTTTTTCTCCAGTTTTGACCCTCGAGAGTGTAATAAATCACCCCGGGGGATATTTCCTGCGCGTTTTTAAAAGATTCCGCAAACGACTGGACGCCGCCCGGAATAAGTTCTCCGCCGGGTTGTATCTGGGGCGGTGTTTCAGGTATTTTTTCAGGCAGTGTTGTTGGCGCGGCGGGTTCGGGAGTTGAAGCCAGCGTGCTGGAATTTATACCGCCAAGGAAAGCCATAACGATAAAGCAATAGCTGAAATTTTAATAATTACAGACTTCATTTTACCTCTCCTTAAGCGTTCGGATCAGCTTAAACGGTGGTTTCCGGCAGCCAATTCCAAAGCCAGCCTTGCGTTTAATAATGCTTTCGGCTGCAAAACTTCAACCGCCCGCTGGACCTTTGCCTTGAAGTCGTTCTGATTATTAATAACTTCATTTACCGCTGAAAGGCAATGGGAATATTCAAGGTTCGACACTTCCCCGGCAGGATGAAGGCCAAGCTGGTTTAAAAAGCGCTTTATTTTTGGATCATAGGAAATGCCTATAAAAGGCGTTCCGGTCACCGCTGCCAAAATCAAAGAATGCAGGCGCATGCCAATTAACAGATCGAGGCTGCATATTATCGAGCCTGCTTCACGGGCGGTCACTACTTTATCTATAATCTGCGCAGAGGTTTTCATTAACTGCTCAACCCTGCGGCAGGCAGCCAAGTCGGTTGGATAGTGAAACGGCAGAAAAATTACCCGCCACCCCGAATTTGATAATTTGTCGGCCAATTTTGCCACAACCAGTTGATCCTTTTCGTTGAATAAAGGCCATTCCCTTATGGATATGCCGACCGCCGGTTGACCTTTTCCCCGCTGATTAATTTGACGCAGGTTTTCAGGGAATTTACTTTCCTGTTCAGATCTGAAATATTCTTTCTTCAGGACAAAGACAGGATCTGCAGTAACATATACGGGTGGAGAGGTTATACCCATCTCAAGCAAATCGCTTGCCGATTGCTCATCCCGGACCGTGATCAGGTCAACCCTGTCGGCAATGCTTTTCATCAGCCGGCGGCCAATTCCGCTGGTAACCGGTCCGACGCCCTGTCCATAAAAACCAACTGGTTTTTTTAATTTAAGAGCCAACCAGACTACCCCGAGGTAGTAAACGAGGCTCTTTAAACCGGTAACGTCCTGCAGCAGGCTTCCACCGCCGCTGATCAGCATATCGGCTTCCTTTAAAGCTCGGTAAACTTCCCCCGGCTGCCAACGGTTTAATGCCTGCACATTATATAGACCGGCCGTATTCGATGGATTGTTAGATAATACGGTTAACTGAACTTCAGGGCAGATAGCCCGGAAAGCGGTGATCAGGCTGAGCAGAATTGCCTCATCGCCGGCGTTGTCAAAGCCGTAATACCCTGAGATGACTAAGCGCGGTTTACCCGGTGTCTTTGCAGTGTTCATTAGCTTTACGCCAGCGTACGGCCAGGTTCAGGATCAGGATTAAAACAAGCCCAATTATAATTCCGGACCAGAATCCATTAAAAAATCGCAGCAGCGAAACAAGAAGGGGTGTGTGCAGGTGGGCAAAAGTGTTGACTATGGAAATCTGCCCGATAGCCCCAAGTAAAAGAAGGGGGAGGCAGGCATTGCCCCTGTACCCGGTATAGAAAAGCAGCAGCAGGAAAGGTTGCCCAAGTAAAAACTCTTTAGTTCTTGGGCGCACCCCCAGAAAATTGTCCAGAAGCGCCCTGAATTTCAGTTCGAGTGTTGACGGGTGTACAACAACTTCATTTCCCGTGCGCATTACATATACGGCAAGAATCGCCAGGAGCACAGCGCCTGCCAGAGCCCATTTAATCAATACGGGCTGGTCTAAAAGATTGGCTAAGCTGCTCCGGAACTTGTTTCCGCTTGTTTCCGCCTGTTCCGCCTTTGAAGGGGGAGTCCCTGAATAAACTAAAAAGATCAGCCCTATAATTGCCAAAGGCAAAATATGCGCTGCCTTAACGCCCATAAATGAATTCAGTTTTAAGATATAGGCCGAATCAGACAGCAGTCCGACAGTAAACAGCGCACCGATCAATGAGTATACACATGTAACCGCCAGCATGATTATGCTCTGCCAGACTGTTAACCAGCGGTTGCGTACAAATGTTAACAGGGACAGGGTGGGGAAAATTATAACAGCGGCAAAGGCCATTAGTTTACGGGCGGGGTCGAGCGCGACGGCCAGTAAAGCGGCATAGATTATAATTGCAGCTATCCCTAAAACCCACCATTTGATCCGGTACGCTAACCTTTCCAGCAGCAGCAGTCCCCCGGAGATAACCCCAAGACCCATAATAAACAGCCCGAAGCGTGAAACAGCCATCGGCGGCAGGGAAGAAGCTTTTCCTGTCTTGAGGCCTTTTTGTTCAAGATCTTTCTTGAGGTTAGAGATAAAAGAGGCATTTTCGGACAGGGGATCGCCTGTTTTGTAATAAGTAAGGGGGCGGATTAACAGAACTCTTATGTTGCGCTCGCTGGCAGCCAGAATATATCGGTTTTCCAGATCGGCGGTTTCATATTTGGGCATTTCCTCGATTCTTACCGTATGCAGCCGGACAAGATGCTTGTCAAGAAGTATGGCGAGCTTTGTCAGGCCCCGCTGGGCAAAAAATTCGATCTCAGTCACCGGTACGCCCAAAGAGCTAATTTCTTTTGCCAGGTAGGGTATCTGCTTTGGATATCCCGGCACGCTCGGATCATTAAAGGCCACTGCAGAAAGGTTGGGAATATTTTTAAGGGGCTTAAATACGCCGGTTATGCTCTTTTGGTCGGCTCCCTGCCAGTTGCGCAGCTGCACTACGGCAAGCAAACCGCAGCGGTCGCTCTCCTTCAAGGGTTCGCCGGGGAAGCCAAGGCCCGTGGTTTTTAAGGTGGCGTAATCCGCGCTTGTGCTGATAATATAATAATCCTTATTTTGGTATAACTTTACTTTTCCGGTCTTTATCCTCAGCTGTTCCGAAAGTTGAAGAGCTTCGTCTTTCTTGTTTGTAAAAAAGTAAGTGTAATCGGGTTTAATTTCACTATTCCCGACGGTGTTTAATATGTTCCCCAGGGGTTGTCCGCCCAGCCTGCTTACGGCAAGGACTTCCTGTCCGGTCATGTTCTCAATATTGCCGTAGTTGCTGAGTTCGTCCGCTCCAGGTTCTTTAAACAAAACAGTTGTCAGTCCGGATTCCCGGAAAACACGCATTACTTCAGGAACGGTTTTGCCGGCCTGTCTGGCCAGTGACTGCAGTTCGTCATACGACATGGCCAATTCTACTGTCCGGTAACTTTTCTCAGCCCTGTACCGCTGTACTGCGGCCATTCCCGCCGCTATCATGCCTGCCGCCAGCAATAAGACAAGCAGCCTTAAGTACCAGCTTTTTTTCACTGTCTGTTGCCCTTTCCTGTCTGGAAAATAATATTTATCTCCCGTTATATATTTCCTGTCGCGCTGTCGTTTGGAATTGGAATAAATTCTATCCCATCCGAATCACCGTCATCATTTTTATCCGAATTATCCTGTCCGTTTTCAAGGCCGGATTCCTGCTGCTGATCGGGATTCTGCTGATCAGGATTGCTTTCCGATTCATCGCTGGTCGGGTTGGAAGAGTCACCGGGCCAGAAATAGATATCACCATTTTCGTCCCAGTAATATTCCGGGGACTCCCCGGGTTGTTCCTGGGTGTTTTCATCCTGTGCGTTTTTTTGCTCGGCGGTTGGAGAAGGCAGTGCGTTATCCTTTTCCTGGTAAGCCATTGTTGTTTCAGAAGAACTGTTTTTTACGGTGTTTCCCTGGCTGTCCTGGATGACCTTTGCAACCTGTCCGTTTTCGAAAAGAGCCTTGGCGATTTGCCTGGCCTGATCGTAATCTACTGCCCAGTAACTTACCCCGTTTTGATCTGAAAAGCTGCCCGGCAGCGTCTGAGTGGCTGTTGCCAGTTGGTCAAGCTTTTTAGCCATTGATGCAAGTTGAATAAGCTGCCCGGCAGACAGGTTGGTTTTCATGCATTTAGTTACTTTAGGCACTAACTTGGGCAGCTTTATTATTGTTTCCGGTTTGATCATTTCATGGGCCAGCGCTGTCAGGAACTTTAACTGGCGCTGGGTTCTTGAGATATCCCCAAGAGCGTCACCCCGGAAACGGACGTATTGAAGAGCCTTTTTTCCGTCCAGACGCTGCACGCCCGGCCAGAGATTAATTGCGTATTCCGGCCCGTCAGCGCGGTCGTTATAGTACATTCTTTTTTCAACATCAATGGTTATTCCTCCCAGGATATCCACGATGTCCTTGAAACCGTCCCAGTTGACAAGCGTATAATATTCGACGGGCATTCCAATCAGATCAGAAACGACATCGGCTGTTAAAGCCGGCCCTCCATATACGTTGGCGCAGTTTATTTTACCTGTCCCGTGCCGAGGTATATCCACTTTGGTGTCCCTGGGAATCGATAATAAAGAGAGCCTTTTTTGAGTGGTATCCACATGGGCGACAATAATAGAATCCGTTCTTCCGGTGATTTCACCCGGCCGCGAGTCGTCGCCAAGCAGAAGGACTGTCATAGACTTGGGAGAACCGCTCAAATCATCAAAAGTTCTCGGTACCCCGGGCAATTGGAATAAATATGCGTTGGCTACAAGGAAACATCCCACCAAAAAAATAAGAACCAAAAAGATCGAAAGAAAAAACTTCCATTTGCGCTTTAATTTTCTTTTAGGTCTCATCTAAAACACCTGCTTAAAGACAATTTAATATGACAGGCTGCCGAGGTACATAAGGATTACTGCTGACTGGGCGTGAATTCCCCGGCCGTCCGAACGGGGTACAAGAAAGAGATGATTGCGGGCGGCCGTTTGTCCGCCGGCAGCGGAAGTTCCCGCGGTAAGATCGGGAATGCCGCTTCCAACCGGGTCAATAATCACGGCTTTTCCGGATCGTATAATGAATTCTGTGCCTTCTGATAGAACGACGTCCTGTCCCTGGGCAATTGATTTAATGCGCCACTGGGTTCCCGAATTTTCCGCAGTATCTAAAGCCTTTTTTACAAAATCAGTCACGTACTGTTCAACGAAACTTTTTGTCACCAGGGGATCAAGATGTGAGCCTGGTTCCCCTGTATCCGCCGCAATCGCAAGTCCGGCATAAGCAGCGCCGGCTACGGCTAAAACAAGCAGTAACATTAATATTGATTTACGTCTGAACATTGGTTATTCCCTCCTGATCAGTCGTTTTTCAAAAGATTATTCGACAAATTGCCGCCAATTTCCTGCAAAACAGCGCTTTCATTAACTGTTCACGAAGTAACGGCGCAAGACCAGCCATGCAAACATGGGCAAAACAGCCATTCTTCCGATGCGGCTGGGTTCTTTTATAAAACGGTATAACCACTCAAGATGCAGTTTCTGAACCCATACCGGCGCACGCGTTACCCTTCCCGCAATAACGTCAAAGCTTCCGCCCACTCCCATTCCGACAGGCACACCGAGTGTAGATAGGTTTTCATGAATAAAATAATCCTGTCCGGGTGCCCCCATTCCAACAAAAAGGATTTGAGGCCGGGATTCTTTTATTTTTTGGACAACTTTATCTTTGCTGTCAAAATATCCATGGTGAGTTCCCGCTATTTTTAGCTGCGGGTATTGCCGTATCAGCCTGGAAGCTGCGGCGCCGGCCACACCGGGCTTGCCCCCCAGCAGGTAAATACTCCAGCCTTCCCTTTCGCACCTTGCCGTAAGACGAAGCATTAAATCAATTCCGGTTACCCGTTCCGGCACGGGACAGCGGGCAACCCTGGAAGCCCAGACCACACCCACACCATCTGCTGTTACCAGGCTGGCGCAATTGATCATCCTAAGGAGCGCAGGTTCTTTTTGCGCCCTGTAAAGAATCTCGGGGTTTAAGGTAACTATTTGATGGGGACCGGATTCAGAAACAAAATGGCTGATCCTGTTTTCTATTTCGTCTATGCTTAAAGCATCAATCCAGGCATCCAAAATATTAACACGCAAATTCAGATGATCTCCAAACCATTAGTTTCCCATGTAGTCATGGGCAGCAAGATTTAACGCATACCCTTAACTTTTGGATTCCGTCAGGGAATGCTTTGATGATCGTGAATGCCAGCGTTCATTCAGGTCGTCTAAATATGAATAAATAACCGGCACCAATACCAGTGTTATTAATGTTGAAAAAGCCAGGCCCCCGACAACTACCGTAGCCATAGGAGCTTGCCCTTCCGAACCAGATCCAATGGTAAAAGTCATGGGTAACATGGCCAGAATTGCTGTCAGGGCGGTCATCAGGATGGGCCTTAACCGGATCGGCCCGGCTGTAAGAAGCGCATCCTCCCGGCTTAATCCGCGTTGACGCAATTTATTAACATAATCGATAAGTACGATGGCGTTCTTCACAACTATCCCAACCAGCATAATCACACCTATAAAAGCAGCGACGCTGAAAGCCCTGCCGGTTACCAGCAGGCTGAGCGAAATTCCGATAATGGTAACCGGAACCGAAAACATAACAATAAAAGGAAAAAGGGCTGATTCAAACTGCGCCACCATAACCAGGTAAACGAGGATTATAGCAAGGATAAGCGCAAAACTCAGATCTTTAAAAGTATCTGTCATCATTTCCTGCTCGCCGCCGAATTCAACCGTATATCCATCGGGTAGCTTTAATTGGGGAAGCTTGTTTTTTATGTCCTTGACTACCGCATTGAGGCTGCGGTCGTTTATTTCAGCGCTGACCAGAACCTGCCTTATTTGGTCTTCCCTTTCAATTGTAAAAGGTCCGGTAGACGGTATTAGGTCGGCCACTTCGTTTAAGGTAACCTGCGAGCCATAGGGTGTGGATATAGTCAGATCTGCAAGATCGCTGAGCTTAAAGCTCTCATTTCGGGCCAGCTGCACGCGGATGTCTATTTCCTTGCCGCCAGTGCGGTAAGCGCTGGCAACGCTTCCGTCTATAGCAGTCCGTACTGTTGAGGCTATTACCGCTGGGCTTAATCCATATGCGGCAGCCCGGTCCCTGTTTACCAGAACCTGAATTTCCGGGCGCCCTTCCTCAAAACTGCTCACAACCTGACGTGTTCCCGGGATAGTTTCAATTAGCGAAGTCAATTCATTTCCTTTCCTGATCAGGACATTTAAATCGTAACCCTTTATTTTCATCTGTATCGGCGCGCCTCCGGAGAAGTTGCTGCCCATGGAACTTGGATCCTGAGCTTCGACCTTGATATCAGCTCCGGGAATGTTCTGCGCCAGTTGACGCATCTTCTCTGCGGTTTCCTGATCAGACAGGCTGCGCCTGGACCTGTCGACCAGTTTAAACGTTACCTGGGCCTGATCAGTTGATGAGGTCCCCCACATACCCTGGACACCGGTTAAGCCTACTCCGGTAAAGATGCTTTCCAACCCCGGCAGCCCGGAGCCAATTTTTTCGATCCGTGCAGCCATCTGGTTTGTTTTTTCTAAAGATGTGCCTTTAGGCATCTGAATTGTTACATTTACAGTATTCTGATCCATTGCGGGCATGAATTCAAAGCCAACCAGGGTGAAAGTAAGAGCGCTTGCCAACAGCAGCACGGTGACAGAAATAATAACTGTCCGGCGGTGATTTAACGCCCAGGACAGCAGGCGGCGGTACGCTTGATTTAAATGGTCAAACCAGTTTTCAGAAATATTGTAAAGCTTCTCTAGAAATTTATACTTGGGAATGCTGCTTTCTTCCAAAGAAAGAAGCCTGGAAGAAAGCAGCGGAACGAGGGTTAAAGCAACCAGCAAAGAAGCAAAAATAGAGAACGAAACGGTCAGGGCCATCGGTTTGAATAGCTGTGCAGCCAGCCCATTGACGAAAACAATCGGCAGGAATACCGCCATCGTGGTAAGCGTGGAAGCGATTACAGCCCCGCTGACTTCATCGGTGGCAATCTTTGGGGCTTCAGTTAGACTGTACCCCTGCTGCCTGTGCCTGAAAATATTCTCCAAAACAACGATTGCGTCATCTACAATCAAGCCGACCCCCAGCGCCAGGCCGCCCATAGAAACGAGATTTAAAGTCATGTTATTAAAGTAAAGAAGCACAAACGTAGCTATTATGCTGATCGGGATAGCCGTGGAGATAATCAGGGTGCTGCGCAGGTTTCTTAAAAACAGCCACATTACCACCATCGACAGGAGGCCGCCGATAATTATTTCCTTGATTAAGTGGTTGATCGACTGCTCAATATATTGGGACTGGTCCATGACGACGTTAAACTGCACATCCGGCAGTTCTTCCTTCAGTTCTTTAAGGGCCTTTTTAACTTCACCGGCTACTTTAACAGTGTTTGCCCCGCTTTGTTTCTGCACGAAAATGCTGATCCCGGGCTCGCCGTTTAACCGGCTGAACTGGGTAACCTTTTTCTGTCCGTCAGTCACCTGGCCTATGTCCGCCAAATGAATTACCGAGCCCTTATTCGAGCCGACTATGACGTTGCGGATGTCGTCCAGGTTTTTAAATTCTCCTGTAATACGGACAAGCAGGTCCTTGCTTCCCTCAGAAGCAGTACCGCCCGAAACATTCATATTTTCCCCGTTTAAGGCATTGGTCACAGCGTTTAAAGACAGGCCGTAACCGTTTAGTTTGGCAGGGTCTATAGAAACATGAATTTCCCTTTCGTAGCCTCCGGCTTCATATACTGCAGCAACGCCGCCTACACGCTCCAGCCTCGGTTTAATGGTATCGTCGGTTATTTGCTTCAGACGGGCGCGATCGACAGAGGAAAGGGCAAGCTGCATAATAGGAAGCTGGTTGGGATCCATTTTAAAGACCATGGGAGCATTTGAGCCATCCGGAAGATACTGCTTGATCATGTCTACTTTCTCACGCATCTGCAGGGTGGCAAAATTCATATCCGTACCCCAATCGAACATGACGATGACCATTGATATGCCCATACTGCTGGAGGAAGTTAATTGTTCGAGGTTGCTGACACTGGCCAGGGCGCTTTCCAGCGGTTCGGTTACCTGTTTTTCAACTTCCTGCGGTCCGGCCCCGGGGTATTCAGTGATCACGGCGCCGATAGGAAACTGCATCTCGGGGTAAAGGTCAATACTGAGGCGGGTCAGGGAAATTCCTCCCAGGATTAAGACAACAGTTATTAGAACTGCTATAAGCATCGGCCGGTTAATTGAAGCGTCGGTTATTTTCATTTAAAGCTGCACCTCGGATTATTGGGAGGATTGTTGCCGGATTCGGGTATTGTGATTATTTATTTGAGTTTACGACAGTTACTTTTGAACCTTCCTGAAGGTTTTCCTGGCCGGCAATGACAATTTCGTCCCCTTCGGACAGGCCCTGGGTAACAGCCACCGATGTTCCGTCAGACTGGCCTATTTTTACTTCTTTCCTGCTGACGTACCCGTTTTTGACTACCCAGATAAATTTAGTATTGCTGGCGCCGACAACTGCTTCGACCGGCACTAGAATATTCTTCACTGGAGTTGGGCTGAACTTTACCGAAGCAAACATGCCGGGTTTAAGGATATGCTTTGCGTTATCTATTCCTATTTTTACCGCAAAATTTCCGGCCGCCGGATCCGCCGCCGGAGACATATTGGTGATAATACCGCTAAAAAGCTGTTTCGACACGGCGCTTACCTCAACTTTGACAATTTGCCCGGTTTTTAACTGATTAATTAAGCTTTCCGGAACAAAGGTTTTAACTGTAACTTTATCAAGGTTTACCAGAGATATTGCAGGCGCCGCATTGGAGGCCATTTCACCGGCTTTTACGCTTAAGTCCGCCACAAATCCGGTGAAGGGGGCAGTAATTATGCTGTTATTATAAGAAGATTCTGCGAGGGCAAGCCCCGCTTTGGCCTGTTCCAGGCGGGCCGGCATTTCTTTTTCAACCTGTTCTTTGGCCAGTTCGTACTTTAACGCATACTCAGAATCAAAAACTGCTTTCGGAATGACTCCCTGTGCAAATAATTCCTTGCCGCGCTCATAATTGTCCTGTGCTATAAGATAGCTCCTGTTTGCACTGGACAACGCCGATTCGGCGGCTGTAACGCCGGCTTTGGCCTGGTCGAGCGCAGCGGCAAGATCGGTATTGTCAAGGGTGATCAACGTTTGGCCGCTTTTCACGAAACTGCCCAGATCTACATTGACAGAGCTTACTTTTCCGGGGATTTTGGGTGCAAGGTTAACTGACTTCCACGCCTCAAGTTTGCCGCTGATCGTCCTTGAAATATTTAATACGCCTGTTTTAACCTGGACGGTATTGACGGATACAAGGTTGACCGCCTGCCCGTTGGAAGCTTGTTTGGCGCCGCAGCCGCAGGATGCAAGGATGAGAAGCAGCAGAATACACAAGGCGGTATACTGCAAAAAGATTTTCTTTTTTTGCAAATAGATCAACTCCCTAAGATTCTTTCTTCATGGAAGTGAGAATTTTATCGCAGATATTAATTAAACTGGAGAGATCTTCCTGCGAGAGGTCCCCAAGATACTTTCTAAATACTTCTTGTCTGTTTACACCATAATCCTGCAATGTTTTTTCCCCTTGAGGGGTGATTGTCAGCCAAACCAGCCTGCGGTCTTTTTCATCCCGGTCACGTTTGATTAATCCATTTTTATAGAGCCTGTCCGTCAGGGCGGTAATTGCGCTCAGGGAAACATTCAGTTCGTTGGCAACCTCCGAAACGGTCATCTTTCCTTTTTCATGTATCTTTTTCATCACGAAAAATTGACTGCCTGTTATCCCTTGCACCATTAAAATTTCCATCTTTTCATGTATGCGCCGGATTAACTGCTGAAGTGTTATTTCCAGCCTTTCCAAAGATGGGGATAAGGAACCTTCGATCAAACACCGTTCACCTCTGCATATAAACTTAAGGAAACAAACAATTTATTGAGTTAAGTATATGCATGTTATAAAAGCGTGTCAATTATTTTTGGGAATGTTAGCATAATTAGGTTAGTGTTGAGGATGAGAACTTTATGCTATAATCCAAATTAATCAACAAAATAACCTGTAATTTTTTACCTGGTAACTATATATTTTCAAGGTCCTTTGAGGTTACTCCAAACTAAGGCTTTTATTGGGGGTAATTAAAATGTTAGCGGTGGCGTTAAATACAATCGGGCTGTACCCGCAGGAAGGATGGGGTCCTTTATTCCTGGAAACGTTTAATGACTTTAAGGTAATCCGAGCTATTCCCTACGAAAAAGTTAAGGGCGGGCCGCTGCAATTGTGCGAGCACGAGCAGTATGATGAACTGGTCAAAAATATATCGGAAAAATGGGATCCTTTCCAAAATATTCTTGAGCTTCGGGGACCGAAGAACAAACTGCAAAAAACAGTACGCTATATGTTTTTTTTCGATCCGGACAAAAAAATTGATTGGGTTTTCCTGGAGGATTGTAACGGAATGCTGAACTTTCCCTGGGCAATGCAGGTTTTTATTCTAAATTCGCCTGAACCCGGCCACATACCCGGACGAGCCTTAGTAAACCAGGCTGACGTCTTTATTCTGAATGCGCAATGCGGGGAGATGCGCCAGAAAGCGCTAGATCAGATAAAAAAATACAGGCCTGACCTTCCTGTCTTTAAGGAAAACTTGCAGGAGGGCATTTCAGGTCAACTAAAAGGTGTCCTGGACCAACTCTTTGCCGCCTATTTAGAAAACAGAGCCCGGGTGAAATTAGCTTTGGAAACCAATTATCCGGACAAACAAATAGCCTGTGAGCAAGCCCGTAAAATGGCCGGTAAGCTTAAAGTCAGCCTGTTTTTAATTGGCAGCGTATGTGACGAGTACGGGTATGCCATAACCCAATGCGGATTGGGATGCTTTTAAAGGATTAAGCCTGACCCATTTACCCGTATTTTATGCTGCAGAAAAGCATTTTTCTTTCGAATTATAATTAGGGGAGAAAGTATTTCTTTTTTTCATATTTTAAGAGTAATTTTAGCTTAGACTCAGTCTAAATTCAGTCTGTCCGGTTACAATCCACTGTATAGGCTATGCTTAAGGGATGTGAAAAGTAAATGAGCCGGATAAAAAGATCAAGAGTCAACTTACTGTTAGATATCGTGCTTTTATTAGTTTTTTTGGTTATCTATGAGCAAAAGGCTACCGGCAACATCGTCCATGAATGGTTAGGCGCAGCAATTGTTGTTATACTTGTTACCCATATTCTGTTACACTGGCAATGGGCTGTAAACACTACCAGGAGATTCTTCCAAAAGATAGGCGCCGAACCACGCATAAATTACATTCTTAATGCTGCTATTTTTATCAATTTCACGACTATATTGTTTTCAGGCTTGATGATGTCCAAAGTTTTACTGCCAATAATAGGATTAAGAAGTTCAGTCAGCCCCTTTTGGAAGTTCCTTCACTCGGCGTCAACAGACATAATATTGCTGCTTGTAGCGATCCATATTGGCTTGCACTGGAATTGGATTATTAATAACCTCAAACGGCTATTAACACCCGTTGAGGGGCATGAAGCAAATACATCTGCTCCAAAATTACTTGGAAAAGGTTTATTAAGCATTGGAGGCCGTATTTTTATTATTTTTGCAATATCCGGAGTTCTTGCGCTTGGATGGTATTCCTTTTCAGTCACCCCTGAAGCCTCATCATTTGCCACTTATAAAACCGAAATAAGACATCAGCAAGGTAGAAACAGTATAATGCTAGAAAATATACAAGAAGGTGAAATAACGAATAGAATTCATCAAATGCAAAAGGGTAGGCATAAGCAGGGTTTTTCATTAACCAATGCAACTGCTGGTATAGCAAAAAATCTGGCAGTGATATCAGTTATAACAGTTATTATAGTTTTTCTTAGAAAAATGATTCAAGCTAAATCCTGATTATGAACTAAAGCGAAATCAAAGAAGCTATCGATGTGCGGGAAATACTTAAGCTTCAGCGGCGGCTGAAAGAACTGCAGTATTTGCAGCTGTGGCATAAACCATAAACAAAAAGCATTATTTATTTAAAAAACAAAAACCCATCTAGTTAAAGATTAGATAGGTTTTTCTCTTTTAAAATTGGTTAGGCTGTTGGGCATTTTGTTTTCTTGATATTTAGAAACCTGGTAACCCTAACGGGACTCGAACCCGTGTCTCCACCTTGAGAGGGTGGTGTCCTTGACCGCTAGACGATAGGGCCATTTATATCGTTCCATTCTTAACAAAACAAAATTATAGCATAATCTGCTTTGTCCGGCAAGCTAAAAAATGAGACAGAACTGTTTTTGAAGTTCAATAGCGATTTTTTTAATTCCGCGGGCGATGATCTGTTCTTCGGAGGCTGAACAAATTTTAAATTATTGTCTTGACAGATTCACAGAGGATGTTTTAGTATAAGCTTAATAGAATACGAGGCTGTATTTATGGCGAGGAAGCCTTTAGGCGGGGGACGTTCCCCAACTAAAGGTTTTTTGTTTTTTGGGATAGCGGCAAAGTTGCTACGAAAGAGCAGGGACGCTTGGGTAGAGAGTGTCCTTTTTTAATTCCCCGCAAAGATGCGTTGCGGCCTGTTGTGGGCGCACCGAAAGAAAAGTCTTAAATATTTTTAAGGGGGTATTTAAAAATGAAAAAATCTTTGATTGGACCTGTTCTTCTTCTGGCACTTATGTTTTTGTTGCTTGGTCCGGGTGTGGCTGGAGCAAGCCAGGCAGCGGCTGATACGGGGGATACCGCGTTTATCATAATCAGCTCGGCGCTGGTTCTGATTATGACGCCGGGGTTGGCTCTGTTCTATGGGGGAATGGTCCGCAGAAAGAATGTCCTTAGTATTCTGATGCAGTGTTTCATTATTATGTGCCTCGTTTCAGTACAATGGGTTTTATTCGGTTATAGTCTTGCATTCGGACCGGATCTGGGTCATATAACCGGTTCTTTGAAATGGGCGGGGTTGAGCGGAGTTGGTCAAAGCCCATTTCCCGGCTATTCGGCTACTATTCCGCACCAGGTGTTCATGCTCTTCCAGCTCATGTTTGCGATTATCACCGCCGCGCTGATCACCGGGTCTTTTGCCGAGAGGATGCGTTTTCCGGTGTTCCTGGTATTTGTATTGCTCTGGACGACATTTGTATATGATCCACTGGCGCACTGGGTCTGGGGTATCGGAGGATGGCTGCGTAACTTGGGCGCACTGGATTTCGCCGGAGGGACGGTCGTTCATATCAGTTCCGGAGTATCCGGGCTGATCGCTGCGCTTATTTTAGGCCGGCGCAAAGGGTACGGCAGCGGGCCTATCCTGCCGCACTACCTGCCGATGACTGTGCTTGGGGCCGCCTTACTCTGGTTCGGCTGGTTCGGGTTCAATGCGGGCAGCGCTCTGGCGGCTAACGGCCTGGCCGCCAGCGCCTTTATGACGACGAATACGGCAGCCGCAATGGCCGCGCTTTCCTGGGTATTCGCCGAGTGGCTTCACCACGGCAAACCAACCATGCTGGGGGCGGTTAGCGGCGGCGTCGCCGGTCTGGTAGCCATAACTCCGGCCTCCGGGTTTGTGGGTCCGGTGTCGGCGCTGGTAATCGGTCTGGTTGCCGGGATTATCTGTTATTTAGCGGTGAGCGTTGTAAAAGCCCGCTTTGGTTACGACGATTCGTTGGACGTATTTGGGGTGCATGGTGTTGGAGGCACCTGGGGCGCACTGGCGACAGGGTTGTTTGCTTCTACGGCGGTCAACCCGGCCGGGGCAAACGGCTTGTTTTACGGCAACCCGTCGCAGCTTTTAATTCAGCTTGCCGGTGTATTGACAACCTGGGTTTTTGCCGCGGTTCTCACTGCCGTGATTCTAAAGGCGATAAGCCTGGTAACCCAACTCAGGGTAAGTGAAGAAGATGAAGATCAGGGTCTCGATCTCAGCCAGCATGGCGAGGATGGTTTTACAGATCTGGTTGTCGGTGTTCCTTTAACGCAAAGCTTTTCATTTACGGAAGAGAGCGCGCCGGTTTTAAAGGAATCGTCCGCAGGTGTTCAACATTAGAAGATTCTCTTGAAAGGAGAGTTAATAGCATGACCAAGATAGAATGCGTTTTACGTCCGGGAAAGCTGGAAGATGTCAAGAACGAACTGGGCAAATTCGGTATCAAGGGTATGACCGTAACCCAGGTGATTGGCTGCGGCCTGCAGAAAGGGTACACTGAGGTATACAGGGGCGCTGAATACAATATCAATCTTATTCCCAAAATAAAGGTAGAAATTGTAATCAGGGATGAGGATGTCGACAAAGTAGTAAATCTTATTTCCAAGGCTGCGCGCACCGAGCAGACAGGAGACGGTAAAATCTTTATCTATCCAGTGACCAGCGCTGTTCGTATCCGGACAGGTGAAACGGGAAACGACGCCATTTAGAAAAACTCTTTACAAGCAGCCATCCGCCTGACCTGTGGCCGGACGGATGGCTGCATCTATTATCCTTTGTTAATGACGCAGGATTTGGGCAAACTAAACCCCGGATAATTATAGCTTATCTATTGCAGGAGGGGGAAAATGCGTCCTCTTTGGAAGGGATTTGTAACCTTTGGTCTGGTATCTGTTCCTGTTAAGCTTTACGCAGCCACTCAGCCCAAAAGCATCAGTTTTACACTGACCCACAAGGGATGTGGGCATCCTGTCCAATACCGGAAGTTTTGCGAAGTTTGCGAAAAGGAAATTACACAGGATGATATTTTAAAAAGCTTTGAATTTGCCCCGGGTCAATTTGTGGGTTTTACTGAAGAGGAATTGAGGGAGATTCCAAAGCTGAAGGCAAAACAGATCGAGATCTCCGAATTTATTGATCCGGAAGAAATTGACCCTATCTACTTTAAAAAAAGCTATTATCTTGCTCCGGGAGAGGGAGGCGAAAAACCGTACGCCCTGCTGCTTAAAGCTATGCTGGACAGCAACCGCGCAGCTATGGCCAGGGTTGTCCTGTCCACAAAAGAAAACATTGCAGCGATCAGAGTCTATGGAAAAAATACGCTCTCCCTTTCCACGATTTACTATCCCGATGAGATAAAACAACCGGAGGCTCTGGATTTATTCCCTGACCGGATTACGGAAAAAGAGCTGTCCATGGCTAAACTTTTGATCGATTCGCTGACTTCTCCCTTTGAGCCAAAAAAGTACCAGGATAATTTCAGGGAGACATTAAAAGGTTATATTCAAAGGAAGATCGCCGATGAAAAGTTTGAGGCGCCCCCCGAACCAGTTAAAGACAACCTGATCGATTTGACGGAAACCTTGAGGTTGAGTCTGGAAAAAATCAAGGGTGAAAAGGCAAAGCCTGCTATGACCGGTTCTTGAGCACGCACCTCAGTTGACCTTCCTAATGCAAGTTAATTTCAAGTTAATTTTCAGAGTAGGGGTTGCTTTTATGGATCTTGCGCCGGATACCGTCGACGGATCTTTGATCACCAGGCCGGAAAAGCTTTTCTTTCCGCAAAAGGCGATAACCAAAAGTGATGTTATTGCCTATTACATGCTAGTGGGCAAATATATCCTTCCCTGGCTTGACGGCCGTCCTCTGGTTATGAAAAGGTATCCTGACGGTATTGACGGAAAGTCGTTCTACCAAAAAGAAATTCCTGAATATGCTCCCGGGTGGCTGCGTTCGGTAACTGTTTATCACCGGCATGCCGGCAAGGAAGTAAACTATGCTGTAGTAACCGATCGAAAGAGCCTCCTCTGGCTGATCAACCAGGGGTGCATTGAAATACACGCCTGGTTATCTAAAGCAGGCTCGATTGATTATCCCGATATTATGGTTTTCGACTTGGATCCCGAACCTCCGGCGACTTTTCAAAACTGCCTGGATGTTGCGCTTATTCTCAGGCAGGTATTGCAGGAACTTAAGATGGACGCCTGGCCAAAAACATCCGGGGCCACGGGGATGCACCTTTTTGTTCCGGTCACGCCAAACTGCACATTTAAAGAAACTACCCTTGCGGCGCGTAAAATTTCCCGCGCCGTGCTGGACGCGGTACCCGACAAAGTTACATTGGAGCATAAAATTAGTAACAGGACGGGCAAGGTCTACCTGGATTATCTTCAGAATGCCCGGGGTCGTACAATGGTTTTCCCTTACAGCCTGCGGCCCATTGCGGAAGCGCCGGTTTCGGCGCCGCTTTCCTGGGAGGAAGCAGCCCGGGGCTGCATAGTTCCGTCCCAGTTTAACATTTACTCCGTCTGGCCGCGCCTTCAGCAAAAGGGGGATCTCATGGCGGGGTTTTTCACCCGGCGGTACGATCTCAAACGCCTTCTGATCTAAATGCAAATTAGTTTTTAGTAGTTACATCAGACAAAATATTCGATGCGCGCGCCGGGGAAATGCTTTTCGGTAAGAGAGGTTAAAAAAGTTTTTATTTCCTGAAAAAGTTCTTCCGTGTAAATGTATTTCCCGTAACCGAACTGGCCAAATTTAAAAATCCTTGATTGTTCGTCCAGTTCCAGTTCGGTTTCCGGAAAAACATCCAGAATGGCAGCCTTGGCCCTTTTCGTAAAGCGGTGGCTGATAAATTCAAAAGTAAGCCCTTCTTTATAATCCTTCAAAACGCTGGAAGCTTTACTGAAAAGTTCCTGGTAGTGTCTTTTCCACCCGTCAACAGCAATTACCGGGGCTACGAGAAATCCTACAGGGTATCCGGCTTCAGCCGCTTTTTTAGCGGTAGCCAGCCGGACCGACAAAACAGGTGTGGCATGCTCAAATTTTTTAATCAGGGTGTCGGGGTTTATGCTTACACGAAACCTGGTTTTTCCTCTGTGGTCGGCGTCAAGAAGTGTATCGATATCAGGAAATTTGGTTACGAAACGAAAGTTTGCATAACTTTCTTTGCCGTATTTATATATTCGCCTGCGGCAGACAGGATTTCTTCCAGATTTACATAGACACGGATATAGGGAGTTTTACCCAGGTTGGTCATCAGGTAACAATATTCACACTGGCCGGGGCAGCTTGTTACCAGGGGGAGCTGATAATTTGCCGAAGGCCTGCAGGATGCGAAGGATAACGTCCGGCGGACGCCGACCACCAGAGTTTTTTTGCCTTCGAGGTAACTTTCCCTGTGGTGGCGGCGAGGATAGCCGGGGAGTCTGTTGTGAGATGCGGTGAAAGCAACCGGCGCCCCTTTTTTTTCGAAGAAACGCAGCAATTTTTCACCAAGGGGGTATTTTAAAGATTCAGGCTCAAAAAAAACTTTTTTGGGTATGAAAGCCATTTTTTTATACCTTTTATTTTTTTCTGAATATAAATTAATACGTAGGTTTTTTAAAACCCACGTTTAGGAAAAAGAGCTGCCGGTTATTTATTCTACTGTTTGCCTGTTTTCCCTTGAAACCAGCATAGGTATAAGATATAAACCGCCCAGGCCTACAATGGTGTAAATAACTCTGCTGAGAATGGAAGAAATTCTGACTGGCCCCGGGCCGAAAAGAGCGGATACCAAATCCCACTGAAATAGTCCGACGAGCAGCCAGTTTATAGCGCCTATGATTACAAGAACAAGCGCCGTTTTACTAAGAGTTTTCAATATTACACCCCCTTTACTTTTTATTATCGGATAGAAGAAATATATTTATGCAATGGCCGGGCAAACACAATTTGCAGTCCTGTTATAAAAAACGTGAATGGGCTTAGGATCGGCAGGTCATTTGACCTGGACTGCGGCATAGCATGCCGGAGAGGGCAGGCCGGGAGAAGAGGTTAATCTGGAGGATATAGGCAATAGCGGCAATATAAGGTACTGGCGTAACGACAAAAACACCCATCATGTGTCCAAACGGTCCTTTCAACGGGGTCAACAGGGTAAAGATGCCTGTTCCAATAATCCTTATCGTTCCAGATGTCTTCACAGACAGTTAACCCGAGCTTAACTCCCTTAAATAAAACAGGTTTGTGATTAATACCCGACTTGAAATACCTGCTTTCGTCAAACACGTCGTAGTCCGGAAGAAGGGTCTTGTCCTGACGGCCTGCCAAAGAACCGTGGGCATAGAGCAGCGCCGAATTATAAAGATTCCCGTTTTCCCTGACCGGTGTGCCGATAATAATCCCCACATCCTCACTGTAGGGGGTGATATATTTTTGAAGAGCGATCTCAACCTCTTTTAAGAAGTCTTCACGAAATAAAAGATCACGGGGCGGGTAACCCGTCAATGCCAGTTCCGGGAAAATTGCCAGATCTACGTTTTGGTTGCGGCAAATCTTGATTATCCGCGAGATTTTAGCTGCGTTATACTTTATGTTGCCGATTATGGGGTTGAGTTGCGCCAAAGCAATTTTCATCCGTGTAAAAAGCCTTTCTTCTTCTGTGTTTTTCTATTAATTGTAAAATTAAACGTCAAAGTAAAGATCGTATTCATAAGGATGCGGTCTTGTTCTGACTTCCTCTATTTCATTTTCTCTCTTAATTTGAATCCATTCATTGATTACATCCCGGGTAAAAACATCGCCGCAGAAAAGGAAAGAATGATCCTTTTCAAGCGCGTCCAGTGATTCCTGCAGAGATCGAGGCAGTCTTGATATTCTTTCTGCCGCCAGGGGTGGTAGTTCATGGAGTTCCTGATCAACGGGATTACCCGGGTCGATCTTGTTATGTATACCGTCAAGGCCTGCTAAAAGCATGGCTGAGAATGCCAGGTAGGGGTTGCAGGAGCAGTCGGCAGGCATGAATTCGACCCATTTCGATTTAAGGTTTTCGGAGTATACGGGTATCCTGATTGCAGCCGAACTGTTAATCTGCGAGTAAATCAGATTTACCGGCGCCTGATCAACCGGGACGAGTTTTTTGTATGAGTTGGTCGTCGGGGCGCAGAAAGCCATCAAAGATGCCGCGTGTTTAAGCAAACCGCCTATAAAGTACTTGGCGTTTTTGGAAAGGAGGGCATACCCCGACGGATCGTAAAACAGGTTGATGTTATTCTTCCACAGGCTGACCTGTGTATGCATACTGCTGCCGCTGGCGCCTGCAAGGGGTTTGGGCATGAAAGTAGCTAATTTGTTCTGCTTTCTGGCCACATTTTTAACGATATATTTATACAGCGTAATTTGATCAGCTATCTGGGTAAGGCTGCCGAATTTCAAATTAATTTTTGCCTGTTTTCCTGAAACTGTTCCGTGAAGATGCATCTCTCCTTTGATGCCTGCCTTTTCTGTAGCCAGCATGATCTCCCGGCACAGATCATCTGTCAGGCTTTGCGGAGGATGCGGGGAAGAACCATCTTTTAAAGGCGGCCTGGGACCGGAAAATTCCTCTTTTCTGTTGTTCCATTCCGCTTCATCAAAAATGAAAAATTCCGCTTTCGGGCCAAAACAGCATACTTCGGCTAACCCTGTCGCTTTAAGGTATTGTTCGGCCTTTTTGGCTATATAGCGCGGGTCTTTAGGAGAAGGTTTTTTAGTTAAAGGATCGACAATATCACAGATCATTGTCAGTGTAGGCTCTTCGCAGACGGGATCCAATACAGCTGTATTCGGATCCGGAATAAGAAGCAGGTTGTTTTTACTGATACCCTTTGTAAAAATATCGCCCGCGGTGTTATCCGCAGCGTCTAGTTCCCGGGCCGTTACCACTAAATGCTGACTTGGGCCGGGGAGCTGATTGAATTTCAGGTGGATTGCGCTTATGCCGTTATCTTTAATGTACTGCAGCGCTTCTTCAGGCTTCATATTATCTTCCTCCTTGAATTAATATTTTAATAATTAATTGACCGGTTTACCTGCAACTACTCTCCTTTCTTTGAGGAAAAACAAAAAAACGCCTTAATTCAGGTCATCTTTGACCTGTTTAAGACGTCTTCGTCGGTATAAAAAACTTGGCGGATTTGTAACTGTTATTAAATTTACTTTTTCCACAAAGTAGTTCTAAAGTCAATAGTTTTTAAGTTTTGATACAGAATTTACCTCTTCTTTTAAGCTTCATATTTATAAAGGCGCCGCATAGGATAAGAAAACCAATGAAGGTTAGATGATATGTCGGATCATATCCGCGCGCTGAGTAAAATTTACATAAAAATGGAGGGTTTGCCATGTGTGGAATAACGGGCTGGATAAATTGGGGGATAGATCTGACAGTTAAACAACCTATCGTTGAAGAGATGAATAAAACACACTCTTTTCGCGGGCCGGACGCCGCCGGCATTTGGGTATCGCCTGCAGCTGTCCTGGCTCACCGCAGGTTGACCGTTGTTGACCCGGAAGGCGGGGGCCAGCCTATGGTCCGGCAGAAAGGCGCTCATAAATATATCCTGGTATATAACGGGGAACTGTATAATACCGCTGAACTGCGACAGGAACTGGAGTCCCGCGGTTATATGTTTGAGGGGTATTCGGATACTGAAGCGCTTCTGCTTTCTTTTATTGAGTGGGATGCTGATTGTATAAGGCGGTTTAACGGGATTTTCGCCTTTGCCGTCTGGGATGAGGCCAGGCAAAGGCTTTTTTGCGCCCGTGACCGGCTGGGAGTAAAACCGTTTTTTTATGCTCAACGCGGCAGCGCTTTTTTATTCGGATCGGAGCTAAAATCACTGCTTGCTCATCCGTTGGTTAAACCGGAGATAGACGCTCAGGGCCTGGCTGAGATATTTGTAATGGGACCGGCCAGGACGCCCGGATGCGGCGTATTCCGGGGGATAGAAGAACTTAAACCGGGATACTGCCTTGTCTGCCATCAAGGTGGTATTCAACTGCAGCAGTACTGGTCCCTGGAAAGCAGGCCGTTTGAAGATACGCTGAATACCGGCATACAAAGGGTGCGCGAGCTTCTGGAAGATACGGTAAAGCGTCAGCTGATCTCGGATGTGCCTGTCTGCGTATTTCTTTCCGGTGGTATAGATTCAAGCGCGATCTCGGCTTTTGCCGCAGATGCCTATACACGGTCAGGAAGAGGTCCTTTGCATACCTATTCGATAGATTATCTTGAAAATGATCTTTATTTCAGGCCAAACTACTTCCAGCCGGATCCTGACACGCAGTGGGCTTTGATGATTTCCGGCTACCTCGGCACAAAGCACCACCATGTGACAATCGATACACCCGGATTGGTGGACGCATTAACCAGAGCCGTAACAGCCCGCGACCTTCCCGGCATGGCTGATATTGACGCTTCTTTATATCTATTCAGCAAGGAAATAAAAAAGGAAGCTACGGTAGCATTGTCCGGAGAGTGCGCGGATGAGATTTTCGGAGGTTATCCGTGGCTGCACAGCGAGAAGGATCTTGACGCCGAAACTTTTCCCTGGATACGTATGGTTTCGGAACGGGCAAACATCCTTTCTCCCGAACTCCGCGAACTTATCAAGCCCCAGGAATATGTTGCCCGCAGGTTTGAAGAGGCGTTAGAGGAAGTGCCTGTCTTACCGGGAGAGGATTACCTGGAAGCGAGGTCGCGCAAAATGCTATTCCTTACTATGACGAGGTTTATGCCGGTGCTTCTGGACCGGAAGGACCGGATGAGTATGGCTGCAGGTCTTGAAGTGCGCGTCCCTTTTTGTGATCACCGTCTGGTGGAGTACGCCTGGAATATTCCCTGGACGATGAAAAGCTGCGACAACATGGAAAAAGGCATCTTACGCCGGGCGCTGGCCGGTGTACTGCCTGATCAAGTACTCTGGCGCAAAAAAAGCCCTTATCCAAAAACACACCATCCGGGTTACCTTGCGGCAGTCCGTGATTGGCTGGCGGATATTCTCAATGATCCTGCCTCACCGCTGGGACGCCTGCTTGACAGGCCTGTCCTGGAGAAAATAATAGCCTCGGATGCAGCGGACTTCAACCCGGCGTGGTTCAGCCAGCTCATGGGCGGCGCGCAGCTTTTCGCCTACCTTATCCAAATCGATCTTTGGCTGCGGGAATATAAAGTTGTGATTAAAACTTGAGCTCCTCTAATCTTCTGACGCGCTCCGCAATCGGCGGATGGGTGCTGAAAAGGCGGGTAAATGACTCGCCGGAAAGCGGGTTGATAATAAACATGTGCGAAGCGGCGGGGTTAACCTGCATCGGGATGCGGCTGGCCGCCCGTTCCAGCTTTAAAAGGGCGTTGGCCAGCCCACCGGCATGCCCCGCTATGCGTGCTCCCGCGGCGTCCGCCTGGAATTCCCTCGTCCTTGAAATGGAAAGCTGAATTAAAGTCGCTGCCAATGGCGCCAGGATAATCATCAGTAAAGTCGCGGCAAGACCCAGGAAACCGTTATCGTTATCCTCGTCGCCTCCGCCGAAGATAAGGCCCCACTGAAGCATATGGGCGATCATGGTTATAGCGCCTGCTATTGTCGCCGCGATTGTTCCAATCAGGACATCGCGGTTCTTTACGTGGGCAAGTTCGTGCGCGAGAACACCTTCTATTTCGCTCCGGTTGAGGATCTGCATCAGTCCCTCGGTAACCGCCACGGCGGAGTGCGCAGGATTGCGGCCTGTGGCGAAAGCGTTGGGTTGAGATGAAGGTGTGATGTAGACCTTCGGCATCGGCAGACCCGCGCGTGTGGTTAAATTACGTATTATATCGTAAAGTTCGGGCGCCTCATGTTCGGCCACAGGTTTTGACCTGGTCATTGAAATAGCTATCCTGTCACTGAAAAAGTAGCTGAAAAAGTTCATCGCCAGCGCAATAATAAAGAAAAGCAAAGCCCCGGACCTGCCGTTGATCAAATTTCCGATTAAAACCAGCAGGACTGTAAGCAGGCCCATTAATAACCAGGCTTTAAAGTTGTTCATAAACTCAAACAACCTCCTGTTCTTAATAATCCCTTTTATTTTCCATGATTGGGTCTATTTATATTATAGCCCGAAAAGGTTCTGTGCGGCAAGGTGATCTGTTTCATTTTTATTATTAAATATTTCTTTACTGTTATTCAAAACCAAATTGCTTTATTAACCCGAAAAAAACTTCCTCTGTACAAATCTGGCCGTAATTGTTAAAATAGTTGCGTAAAGTTTGAATTAGATACTGAAGGGAGGTTAAATTACTTATCGGGTCAATCATAGATGAAGCGCTCGAGGTAGTAAAAATTACCAACAGCATCTGCAAGGGAGGGGAAAAGACAAGGTTTTTGCTAACAGGGACAAGAAATTATAGAAGCTAGAAGATTAATTTTATTATTAACCGATTGAACTAAACTCAAGAGGGAGGAAGAGCATGAAGATTTTAGTCTTATTGAAACAAACTTTTGATACGGAAGCAAAAATTACGATAGAAGGCGGTAAGATCAGCCGCTCGGGTGTCAGCATGATCATCAACGCCTATGATGAATTTGCTGTTGAAGAAGCCCTTAAAATTAAGGAGAATTTAGGCGGAGATGTAACGGTAGTCAGCACAGGGGGCGATGGGGTACAGGACGCCCTGCGGCAGGCTCTGGCCATGGGCGCAGACAAGGCTGTCCTTGTTGATCCGGGGACTGACGATGTAGATGAATTTACGACAGCGACAATTTTAGCCAAGGCTGTTTCCGGGCTGGAATACGACCTTATTCTTGCCGGCTGGCGTGCTGTTGACGACGGTTCCGCTCAGGTAGCGGGCCGTGTGGCGGAAATCCTTGGAATTCCCATTGCAAAATTGGCTACCAAGATAGATGTTGAAGCGGGCAAAGCAACGGCGACCTGCGAAATAGAAGGCGGCACTGAAGTAATCGAAGTTCCTCTGCCGGCTATTATTACCGCTCAAAAAGGCCTGAATGAACCCCGTTATCCATCCATGAAAGGCATTATGCAGGCCAAGAAGAAGCCCATGGACAAGAAGGGCTTAGGCGATCTCGGCCTGGATGCCGGCGCAGTTGCGGCTAAAGTAAAGGTTCTGAGTGTTTCCCTTCCCGCAGCAAGGGCGGCGGGCAAAGTTTTTGACGGTGAGCCTGCTGACACCGCAGCGGCAGTGGTAAAAGCTTTGCGCGAAGAAGCAAAAGTTATCTAAGGAGGGTTATATAATAGATGGCAAAAGGAATTTTTGTATTTGCAGAAGTTAAAGACGGAAAAATAAAAAAAGTAACTTATGAATTGTTATGTGCGGCGCGTAAAGCAGCCAACGCACTGGGCGAGGAAGTCTGCGCGGTTATGGCCGGTAAAGGCGTTTCTGGATTAGCCGCCGCTCTTGGCGAATACGGCGCCGATAAAGTATTTGTCGCAGAAAACGACGCTTTGGATAAGTTTACTACCGATGCGTTTACAAACGTAATTGGTTCTATTCTGCAGGAGCAGCAGCCCAGCGCTTTCCTGTTGGGTTTTTCAATTCGCGGCCGTGATTTGGCGGCGCAGTTGGCCCAGCGTTTGGGAACCGGCGCAGCAAGCGACTGCACTAACGTTGAAGTGGAAAACGGGCAGCTTGTTTTCACCCGTCCCATTTATGCCGGCAAGGCTGTCGTCAAAGTATCCATTCCGGAAGCTCGTCCGGCTATCGCAACAATACGGCCCAACGTTCTGCCGATAGATGCTCCCGCAGCCGGCAAAACAGCCGAGGTTGTGGCTGTTTCCGCAAATGCCGGAGATGTCCGGCAGGTTATCAAGGACATCGTGCTCCAGGTAAGTTCCCGCCCCGAGCTCACCGAGGCTGACATCATTGTTTCAGGCGGCCGCGGCATGAAGGGTCCGGAGAACTTCCCCCTCCTGGAAGCTTTGGCGGATGTAGTCGGCGCTGCTGTTGGCGCTTCCCGCGCGGCTGTCGATGCGGGTTGGGTTCCTCAGAGCATTCAGGTCGGACAGACTGGAAAAACAGTCTCCCCGACACTTTACATTGCCTGCGGTATCTCAGGAGCTATCCAGCATCTTGCCGGAATGGGCTCATCCAAATGCATCGTTGCAGTTAACAAGGATCCAGAAGCCAACATTTTCAAAGTAGCCGATTACGGTATTGTTGGAGACCTTTTCAATGTTGTACCGATTCTTACCGCTGAATTCAAGAAGATCTTAGCATAGTCTTTGTTGAACAGTTAAAAGAATCTTGACACAGGATTGGAAAATTGTTAAATTATAGATTAAGTATAATAATTAAATCGCGATGATAGGGAATAGTAAGCGCCGTTTAAGTAAAGTCACAGAGAGCCTCCGGCCGGTGCAAGGAGGTCTTTACACGGTGCTGAACTCCCCCTGGAGATGCCGACCGAAATTTTGAAGAGTAGGCTCGGACGGAGCTTTCGCCGTTAAAAGAAAGGGAGTATCGGAAAGGTTTATCTTATCCCGTACTTTGTAATAAGCGAGCGGCTAGGTGTGTTTTGCAAAATATTAGCCGTTAAGTTGAGTGGTACCGCGAAGAAATCCCCTTCGTCTCAACGGGGCGAAGGGATTTTTATTTTTATCAGACATGTGCCAAAAAGAACCATTTACAGGAGGCAGGACCAATGCGTAAATTGTATGTTTTCGACACCACTTTAAGAGATGGGGAACAGTCTTTGGGGATAACCCTTAATATCCGGGAGAAGCTAGATATAGGGAGGCAGCTTGTCTGCCTGGGTGTTGATATTATTGAGGCCGGTTTTCCGGCTTCCTCGCCGGGGGATTTCAAGGCGGTTCAACAATTAGCCAGGGAAATTAAGGGTGTTACAATTTGCGGACTTTCCCGCGCCGTTATCTCAGATATCGATCTCTGCTGGGAGGCGTTAAAAGATGCGCAGCAGCCCAGAATACACACCGGCCTGGCCCTGTCTCCGATTCACCGTCAGTTTAAACTGGGCGTTACACCCGAACAAGGTATAGAAATGGCCGTCGGCGCCGTAAAGCATGCTAAAAAATATGTTCAGGATGTGGAATATTACTCCGAAGACGCCTTTCGCACCGAACCGGAAATACTGGCCCGGGTGCTTTACGGTGTGATCAATGCGGGAGCTACCGTTGTTAATATACCCGATACGGTCGGTTATGCTACACCCTGGGAATACGGGGAACTAATCACCTGGTTAATGAACAACGTCGAAGGTATGGATAAAGTTATTGTAAGCGTTCACTGCCATAATGATCTTGGGATGGCTACCGCCAACGCATTGGCCGGAGTAAAGGCGGGCGCGTCACAGGTCGAGGGAACGATCAATGGAATTGGCGAGCGTGCGGGCAATACAGCCCTTGAAGAAGTGATTATGTCGATTTATACCCAACCGTCCCGCTTTGGGATCAAAACAACTGTTAATTACAAGGAGATAGCGCGAACCAGCAGGCTGGTTTCAAAAATAACCGGTGTCCAGATCCCTGCGCATAAGGCGATTGTAGGTGAGAACGCCTTTATGCATGCCTCGGGTATCCACCAGGATGGGGTTTTAAAGGAACGGTCGACCTACGAGATTATCCATCCTTCGGTGATCGGCATTTCCCAAAACAAAATTGTGCTGACGGCAAGGTCCGGCCGCCACGCTTTGCGGCATTGCCTGGAGGAACTTGGATATCAGCTGGAGGAATCTGTTTTAAATAAAGTATATGAAAAATTTTTAACCCTGGCGGACCAGAAGCAGGAAATTTTTGACGAAGACCTCCACGCCCTAATGGGCAACAAGGAAGGAATGAACGGCGCCGATCATATTGTTTTAAAAGGTTTCTCGGTAAGCACTGCAGGCCCGTCCAGGGCAATGGCCACGGTTGAATTGGATTTCAGCGGTAATGTTGTTACGGACGCAGCCTGCGGGAACGGCCCTGTTGACGCTGTTTTTAACGCTATCGATCGCCTTGTCGGATGTAAGGTTACACTGGAAGATTACTCTTTAAAATCAATAACCAAAGGGAAAGACGCCATGGGGGACGCTACAGTCAAAATCAGGGCAAACGATTCCAAGCTGTATGTCGGGCACGGGCTCAGCACTGACGTGATCGAGGCCAGCGCAAAAGCATATGTAAACGCACTGTCTAAAGTTATTGCCCAGCCGGTTTCCACCTCCTAGACATCCATGCCGCTAAATCAGTGCCAGCAGGAAAATGAAAATTTATCGACAAAGGGAGGACAATGCCTTAAGTGCGATTTTGAGCCTTCATTCAAAGAACGAGTGAACCCGAGGATAAGCGAGGGAATTGTTTGAGGCGCATAAGCGCCGAGTTTTGAACGAGCCCGAGGGTGAACGAGTTTGTACAAGTGTAAGAGGCGAACATGAGCACGAAGGCAGTTGGCCTCCCTAAAGCAAATTTATTTTCAGAGTAGGGCGGATGGAGATGGAGGGGGCCGGCCCGGTGGAACATACTGTTAATTTTGATCCCGATCCTGAAGTAAAAGTGGGCCATGCGACAAACAGCGAGGCCCTTACGGGTTGTACGGTCATTATTATAAAGGACGGCGCAGTGGGCGGGGTGGATGTCCGGGGCTCCGCTACCGGCAGCCGCGAGATAGAACTGCTTAAACCAATGCAGCGGGTGGACCAGGTGCACGGTTTACTGCTCACCGGGGGGAGCGCCTTTGGCCTGGATGCGGCAGGCGGAGTGATGGCGTGGTTGGAGGAAAGGAAAATAGGTTTTAAAACAGCGGCGGGGTTTACTGTGCCTATCGTTCCCGCCGCTGTTTTGTTTGACCTTGGGATTGGGGACTGCCGTATCCGGCCGGATAAGGCTATGGGTTACGAGGCCTGCTGCAACGCCGGAAGCGGTTATGTCGAAGAAGGGAATGTCGGAGCGGGAACGGGAGCAACGGTTTGTAAAATATTAAGCAGGGATTACCGTGTAAAATCAGGACTTGGGGCCTGGTGGGAGGATCTTGGAAACGGATTGACAGTGTCTGCTGTTGTTGCGGTTAATGCCCTGGGTGATATCCTTGATGAGAACGGCAGGCTGATGATTGGGCCGAGGGACAGAAAAACGGGACAGATGTATTCCACAATGTCTGCCTGGAAGAAAAAGGTATCCGACCCGGAGAATTTCAAGGACCCGGGTGTTGGTATAAATACGACTCTTGCTGCTGTTGTAACTTCAGCCCTATTAACCAAAGAGCAGGCGAATAAAGTTGCCCAGATGGCCAATACAGGCCTTGCCCGGTGCATCGAACCGGTACATACGGAATATGACGGGGATATTACTTTTGCCCTCGCCACCGGCAAAGTCTCCGCAGATGCGAGCCTGATCGGCGCGGTTGCGGCCAGGGTACTGGAAACGGCAGTCCGCAGGGCTGTTCGCGCCGCCTGGTCTGTAGACGGAATTCCGGCCTACAGGGATATCTGCAAGGCGTGAAGAATAAAAGTAAACATTCATTAAAACCGAAGCGAGCCATATTGAATAATGGCGTGGAGCATGAGCGGCGCCATTAGAAGGATGAAATTCATCAATAAAGAGAGGTCAATGCCTTAAGTGCGATTTTGAGCCTTCATTCAAAGAACGAGTGAACCTGAGGTTAAGCGAGGGAATTGTTTGAGGCGCATAAGCGCTTAAGTTTTGACCGAGCCCGAGGGTGAACGAGTTCGTACAAGTGTAAGAGGCGATTATTAAGCACGTAGGCAGTTGACTTCTCTAATGCAAGATTATTTTCAGGAGAGTTTCGAAATTAAGTACAATAAATCTGCAAGGGGGGACAATTTCTTTGTATAAGTACAGGGTTGTAGCCACGATTGTTGAAATCAGGGGCGAAAACGGTTGTTCATACGGCCACAAAGTTGGCGACAGTTTTGAATTCTCACAGTACATGCCCGGCGGCCTCTGCCAGTTTGCGTATGATTCTCTGCGTTCTGCGGTTGCGGCATTGCTTTATGGAGGAAATTTTCCCTGGGCACAGAATAGTGAAGTTACGACCTGGGGTTGCCCCGATCCTGAAAACACTGTCATTTTTGAATTGCGGCGACTCCCGGCGGAATAGTTAATTAACATCTTTTGCATTTCTTGAAAAGGAGGTTTCTTGTTTTTGGAAATTTGTGTGGTCAAAACACTTCTGGTTCTTGTCAGAGGCGACATTACACAGCAGAACACGGAGGCGGTTGTCAATGCGGCCAATTCAAGCTTGATGGGCGGCGGCGGGGTTGATGGAGCAATCCACAGGGCCGGTGGTCCAAGAATCCTTGAGGAATGCAAACAGATAGTCGCCAGGCAGGGGAGGCTGCCTGCAGGTGAGGCGGTGATTACCACCGGGGGCAATCTGAAGGCCGGGTATGTCATACACACGGTTGGCCCTGTCTGGAGAGGCGGAAACAGCGGGGAAGACGAACTTCTGAGGAGTTCTTACCTGACCAGCCTGTCTTTAGCCTGGGAGAATGGCATTTCCACGATCTCATTTCCGTCGATAAGCACCGGGGCATACGGTTTTCCCGTCAAACGCGCCGCAAGAATAGCGCTTTCGACTGTTTATGATTTTTGCCAGAACCATCTGGTTAAAGAGATCCGGTTTGTGCTTTTCAGCGAGCAGGATCTGAATATTTATGAGGATGTGTTAAAATGCCTGGTTTAGCAAAAGGAGATCCGCAGGGGGACAGGGAGCTTTTAAAAGGACTGATCAGGGAAAGGTCCTTTAAGTTTGGCAGCTTTGTTCTTTCCAGCGGTAAGGAAAGCACTTACTATTTTGATGGAAAGCAGGTAACCTTAAATCCTCAAGGGGCATACCTGGTGGCCAGGGCTATTCTTGAAAAAGTCAAAGATATTCAGATCCAGGCTATAGGAGGCCCTACGCTGGGGGCTGATCCGATGGTTGGTTCCCTGGCGCCGGTTCTTTATTTGGAAGGAACGGACTTAAAGCTGTTTATCGTCCGCGGGACGGCAAAAACACATGGAACAAAAAGGTTTATTGAGGGGCCGCAGCTTTTAGCAGGCGATCGTGTGGTTATTATAGACGATGTTATTACCAGCGGGGGGTCAATTATTAGATCCATTGAAACCGTCCAGGAAGTGGGCTGCAATGTTGTCAAGGTTGTGACTTTAGTTGACCGCCGGGAAGGAGGGACGGAAAAGATTGAAAAGATGGGCATCAAAGTAGATCCCATCTTTAACATCAAGGATTTTATATAGGGATTTTATATGTTGAACCGGAAATTAATTATATCTCCGTCTTCAACGATATATTCCTTTCCTTCCAGACGCGACATTCCTTTTTCCTTAACTTTGTTTATCGAGCCAAGTTCATATAAATCACGGTATTTAGTCACTTCAGCCCGGATAAAGCCACGTTCTATATCGGAATGAATTTTTCCCGCAGCCTGCCTGGCATTGGTTCCCCGGTTTATTGTCCATGCCTTTACCTCGTCGGAGCCGATCGTAAAGAAGGAGATGAGGTTCAGCTGCTGATAAGCGGCTCTGGATAACCGCGCCGTCCCGAGTTCCTCAATGTTAAGGTCGGTTAGAAACATTGCCTGCTCAGCGGGGGCAAGCATACCGATTTCCATTTCAAGCTGTCCGCAGATTTCGATTACGGTTATTCCACGTTGATTCGCAAGGGATCCAAGTTCTGTCTTCCCAGGGTAATTTTTTTCTTTAAACTGGTTTTCATCCATGTTGATGACAATTATCTGAGGCTTTTCGGTAAAGAAACTGGGAATTGTCAGTATTGCCCGTTCTTTCCCCGTAAGACCTGCATTGGCGGCAGTTATACCTGTCTCCATAGCCGAGCGGCACTTTTTTAACAGCGGCAATTCCGCTGCAGACTCTTTGGTAATCTTTTTGCCCGCCTCAATGCGCTGAATTCGCTTTTCGACGATATCAAGGTCAGCGAGGAGAAGTTCAAGATCAACCGTTTCAATATCTCTTAAAGGATCAATATGTCCGTAAACATGCGGCAGTCCCGGATTATCGAAGGTACGGACGATATGGATCAGCAGATCAACATTGCGGATTCCGTCAAGAAACTGGTTGCCGCCCTTTCCCTGGTTTGTCCCGCTGGTCAGCCCGGGAACGTCGCTGCAGATGATTTGTGCATAAACTGTCCGGCGGGGTTTGCATAATTGGGTCAAAAAATCAATTCGCGGGTCGGGAACTTTGGCTGCTCCTGTATTAGTTTCAACTTTACCTGATAAAAATTCGCTGGTCTGTGCTCCGGCCTGAGTCAACAGGTTAAAGACAGTTGTTTTTCCAACTGCCGGAAGGCCTACCAATCCGACTGTCAACATTTTAAAACCCCCTTTGATGCGGCCTTTGAGAGATTTTAGTACAAGTCTTTACGCAGGTGTCTCAGCAAGGGAAGTTCCTGCCGGACTTTTTCAAGGCGTTGTAGATTGATTTCCGAGTAGATTATTTCCTCTTCTTCTCCAGCTTCAGCCAGTACTTCCCCCCAGGGGCCGCAGATTAAGGAATGCGCATAGCCTATAAAGCGTTCGGAATGATAGCGTGCAGCGGCAGCCCCGGCGGTGAAAACCTGGTTGTCGATTGCCCGTACCTGGAAGGTGATTTTCCAGTGAACCTGGCCTGTTGTGAGCGTAAATGTGGCGGGTATGATTATAACCTGGGCGCCTTTTAAAACCATTTGGCGGACAAATTCGGGAAAGCGGATATCGTAGCAGATGGCTACACCAATACTGCACAGTTCTGTCCGGATTACGGTGGATTGATTGCCGGAATTAAGCGTGCTGGATTCCCGGATTTTTAATCCCCCGGGCAAGTCCACATCAAAAAGGTGCGCCTTTCTGTGCCTTCCCAGTAATCTTCCGCCCGGATCAAAAACAAAACTTGTGTTGTAAAGGCAGCCGTTTTCCTTTTCAGGAATGGAACCGCCGACGATGTAGACTGAATTTTCTTTAGCAGTTAAAGAAAGCATTTCTAAAGACGGGCCGCCCGGGCAGCTTTCCGCATATTCCGGGAACAGTTCAGCCCTGTAGGGGCAGTTGAACATTTCCGGCAGGACAACCATCTGAGCGCCGTTTTCCACAGCCTCGGCGATCATCAGCCGGGCCTTGGACAGGTTCTCTTCTTTTTCTTTTTTTACTTTCATCTGGCAGCAGGCCAGTCTGAAAACGTCATTCAATATTTTGATCCCCTTAGCTTAGCAATAGTGTTATGAGTAATTATCCTGAAAATAATCTTGCATCAGGGAGGTCAACTGCCTTCGTGCTCATGTTCTCCTCAGGCCGTCGTTGTCACGGTTCGCTCAGGTGCTCCGTGCCGGCATCGCCAATGGTTCGCTTCGGACAGGACCAAGCGGTGCTGTAAAGGCGGCAAGGCAGGCCGAAATAAATCGAGCATTAAATTCCCGACATCACAAAGTCTTTTTAATAATCTTGCGTGGGCGTCATGGGCGTGGGTGTCATGTGGGTGTCATGGGGACGGTTCTCATGACAACATAGGCGCCATTTAAAGTATCAAAAGGAACCGTCCCCATGATAATCCCCATGACAACCGAATACTCATATTTACTTGATAATGCTGATCAAAAAGTGAACCGAGTTCATCTCTTCCGTAAGTTTCTTAAGGCCTAAGCTTGTTTGATCCAATTCCAACTGAATCTTGTTTAATTCTTCCTGGTGGGCGCTGGTTCCTTCATTTGCGCCCCCGGAATTATTGTTCAGTACTGTTAATTCCTCTTTTTCCTGCCGGAGCTTTTCTTCCTGCTCCTGCAAGATTAAGTATTCTTCAGTTACATCCTGTTCTTCCTGCTTTTTATCCGAAATTTCTCCCAATGACTCAATTTTAACCAGCGCATCAGACACCCTGTCAGCAGGGACGGTTAGTTCCAACTGTGAACTGTTATCCTGGGCAATCCCGGATTCTATCCGGCCGTTCAATTCGCCGGCGAGTGTATTTAACCTGGTGACTGTCTTTTCATTCTGATCTGTCTTTAGTTTCAGGCTGATTCTGGTGATTATCCTTTTTTGTACCTGCTCCTTGGCGCTTCCAAGGGCGGGGTTGTTTTGAGCAGTGATGGAAGCTGAGTCGCCGCTTCCCCCGTAACGGTTGTTTTCTTCGGCAGGTAATTTATCCAACTGCGTCTGTTCATTGTTTTCAGATGATTCTTCTGTTTTCAAAGCAGGCGCTTCTCCGTCCCCGGTGAAGGCGCTTTTTTCGGGGACACTCTGAGCGGGCAGCGATAGCTTGTATGTTTCGTTATTTTCAGGAGTTGTTTTTTTACTCAGCAATTCAACGGGACCCTGCCAGATTGTTGAACTGTAGATCAGCGAGGAAATTCCCAAAACGAGGACCAGGACTGCGGCAAGGGCAATTCCGGCGCGCAGTCTTTCTCCGGGGAAAAACCACTTAACCGTCTTCTTCTTCCTCTTCTTTTTAAGGCCGTCCTCAATCGTTATTTTTTCGGAGACTTGAGTCCAGAAATTTTTTGGCGCGGCGACTTCCGGCAAATCATGAATCAATTCCAAGGAAGCCCGCAACCTGGCTAATTCGTACCGGCAGTTGGGGCAGGAGTTTAAATGGTCTTCCAGGAAACCTTTTTGAGAGGATTTCAGCTCGCCGTCAAGATAGCCGGAAAATAATTTTTTTGCCTTCGAGCATTTCATGATGGTTTCCTCCTACCCTTTTGACGTCCCGGGGAGTGAAAAAGTTCCTATGATAACCTCTGCTTTTTGTTTAAAAGCTGCCCTGGCGCGGCTTAGACGGGATTTTACCGTTCCTGCGGAGCATTTCAGGGCAGACGCGATTTCCTCGTATGATAAACCCTGGATCTCCCGCATGATCAGCACCAGCCTGTATTCATCCGGGAGGGCGTTTAAACATTCCTGAACAGCCCCCTGCAGCTCGATCTGTTCAAGTTTGTTCTCCGGGCAACCGGTTCCTGTTTCTGAAAAAGGCAGTCCGCCCGAAGAAGCGGCAATTTCATCCAATGATATATTAGGGCGCCTGTTATTTTTGCGTAATTCGTCACGGCAGATATTAACTGCAATATGGTAAATCCATGTGGAAAAACTGCATTTTCTTTGAAAATCGGACAGGGAATGATATGCTCTGATAAAGGTTTCCTGCGCCAGATCGCCGGCATCGGCCCAATTTCCCATCATCCGGTAGGCCAGGGAGATTACTTTGTTTTCATATCGGTGAACAAGTTCTTCAAAGGCGCTTAGGTCCCCTGACTTGCTTCTGATTACTAAATCGTCGTCCTTCAGCCCGGTTCACCCCCGCAAGGAAAGCGCCAATTTGTCTTTACAGAATCGGTTTCATGTCTTAACAATAAAACTTTGTTACTGTATAATCAAGTTAGTTTTAACTTTTCCAGGAACAGGGAAAAGCTTCAGGTGGTTTTTTAAAGCATGAGTTTGAGATTTATTATAGGACGGGCCGGAACAGGCAAAACGCACACCTGTTTGAAAGAAATACAGGATCAGATTAATAAAAAGCCCGATAACACCTTTCCCCTTCTGTTTCTTGTGCCGGAACAGGTTACCTTTCAGATGGAAGTTTCCCTGCTTGCCGGCTTAAGAGGCACGTACAGGGCTCTGGTGCTCAGCTTCCGCCGGTTGGCCTGGCATGTATTGAGTGAAACAGGCGGGATATCACGTATGCCTGTTGGTGAACTTGGAAAACAAATGATCCTCCGCAAGCTGTTGATGGAGAAGCGCAACGAGTTGAAAGTTTTCCAACAGCTAACCAATTATCCCGGGTTTATCCAAAACCTTTCGGACGCTATCTGTGAAGCGAAACAATATGGTTTGAACGGATCGCATTTATCTGATTTGACAGGCCGTTTTGCTGAAAAAGAAAGTATCCTGTCTGATAAGTTGAAAGATCTCGCCCTTTTGCTATCCAGTTATGACAGGTACCTGGGGGAACGGTATCTCGACCCTGACGGCTACTTGGATTTGCTTGCCGATAAAATTGCTTTATCCCGTTTTGCGCAGGGAAGCGAAGTCTGGATCGATTGTTTTGCAGGTTTTAATTCCCAGGAATACAGGGTAATCGGAAAACTGCTTAAAGCTGCCAAAAGGGTCAACATCACACTCTGCCTGGATAGCCGGACGGCAGCGGAAGCTCTGGAAGAAAGCGACGTTTTTTACCCTGTACTGGAGGTTCTTGAAAAAATAAAAACTCTGGCCGGCCAGTACGGAATTACTGTAGAACAACCTTTATGCCTGGATAATGATCTGCCGCCCCGTTATAAAGATGCTCCCTGCCTGGCGCATCTTGAAAAAGATATCTTTGTTCAGGGGGGCGGGCCGTTTAGGGATCAGTCATCAGGAATAAAACTGATTGCTGCGGCAAACCGTCACGCTGAAGTCGAGGGCGTTGCCCGTGAGATAATCCATCTTTGCCGGGAGAAAGGTTGCCGGTGGAAGGATATTTCGGTTGTCCTGCGCAAAGTGGAAATATATCGGCCTCTGATAGACACGGTCTTTAATGATTATGGAATCCCTTTCTTTATAGACATTAAACGTGAGGTAGGTCATCATCCTTTGGCGGCTTTGATCAAAGCTGCGCTGGAGGTTATTACAAGCGGGTGGAGTTACGATTCCGTATTCGGTTATTTAAAGACCGGCCTTACATCTGTCAGCCAGGATGACATTGATATATTGGAAAATTATGTGCTTGCTCATGGAATAAAGGGTTCGCAGTGGACGGATTCCGAAGACTGGCGGTACGTGCGCAGGTCTACGGCAGGAGAGGAAGAAGTTCCTGATTTTGTGGAAATAAACAGACTGGCTGCAGTGAACCGGATCAGGCGGGCGGCTGTAAAGGAAATTGCTGATTTTCAGGCTGCCGTTGCGCAATCCGCTACGATCAGGGAAATGACAGCAGCTTTATTTGAATTGATTACCAGACTCAATGTATTTGAGCAATTGAACATGCTTTCCGAAAAGGCCCTTGAGGACGGCAAGCCTGATCTTTCACAGGAGCATACGCAAATCTGGAATGCAATAATAGAACTTTTTGATCAGCTTGTAGATACTCTTGGCGACGAGCGTGCCGCAACCGGGGACTACCTAAAGATAATTCAGACGGGGCTGGAGGGAATCCGCTTGGGGCTGATTCCTCCCGGATTGGATCAGGTCTTGATTGCTTCCCTGGAACGTTCGCGAAATCCAAATGTCAAAGCATGCTTTGTTCTGGGTGTTAATGACGGCCTTTTGCCCGCACGCCCTGAACAAAAAGGTTTATTTACTGATTTTGAACGGGAGAATATTGAGGCGGCCGGGGTGATCTTAAGCCCTTCAGGAAGACGGCTTCTTTTCAATGAACAGTTCCTTGTTTACATTGCCCTAACAAGAAGCAGCGAGTTTCTATGGGTCAGCTATGCTTTATCTGATCAGGAAGGGTATGCTTTGACTCCTTCACCTGTCATTCAGCGGTTGAAAAAGATATTCCCGTGCCTTGCGGAAGTTTTTCTTCCCGCTTACCCGCCGGGCGCCGAAGACCGGGATTTGCATTATGTAGCCGGGGCGGAGCGAACCCTGACTTACCTGGCGGTACAGTTAAGAGAATTCAGATCTTCGGGCAGGCTTGCGCCTCTTTGGCGTTCGGTTTATAACTGGTTTATCAAACAGACTTCGTACAGGGACAGGTGCGAAACCATGTTTTCAGGGCTTTTTTATAAAAATAATGAAGGCCCGCTGAAAAAAGATTTAAGCCTCTCTCTGTTCGGCAGCCCTTTAAAGACAAGCATATCACGGTTGGAACGCTACTACTCCTGCCCTTTTGCCCATTTGTTAGCCTATGGGTTGAAATTGAGGGAAAGGGCTGTTTTCAAACTGGAAAGGCCTGATCTCGGGGAGTTTTACCACACCTGCCTCAAACTCTTCGTTGAAAAATCACTTCAAGGCAAACAGGACTTAAAGAATTTAAACAGTGAGCAGTGCAATCAAATTGCAGGCGAGATAGTTTCCGAAGTCGCCCCTTCATTAAGGGACGAAATTCTTTTAAGTTCCCCGCGCTACCGCTATCTGACCACCCGTCTTCAAAGAACTGTGGAAAGGGCGGTATATTCCCTTTCCACGCACGCCAGCCGGAGCGCTTTTAAACCTGTCGCCGTTGAAGTGTCTTTTACCCGGCTTGGACAAATCCCTGCCTTTGAACTGCCTGTTGCCGGGGATTTGAAAATGGAAATTACCGGCCGGATTGACCGGATAGACGCCGCCGAATGGGGAAACAGTCACTACCTGCGGGTGGTTGACTACAAATCAGGCTCTGCCGAACTAAACCTGGTTAAAATATTTTACGGTCTTCAGCTTCAGCTTTTAATTTACCTCGATGTGGCGGTTCACTTTGCGTGCCGCCTGATTGGCGTTGAAGCTTTGCCGGCTGGAGTTTTTTACTTTAACGTAGCAGATCCTGTAACAGGCGTTTCCAAGCCGCCGCAACCGGGAGAAATTGAAACTTTGGCAGCAAAAAGGCTGAAGATGAAAGGCTTAGTTCTGGCCGAACCCGATGTAATCAGGTTAATGGACAACCAAATAAACGGTTTATCCGATCTTATTCCTGCCGGCCTTAAAAAAGACGGGGGTCTTTATAATAGCCCAAGTTTGGTTACTATGAAACAACTGGCTGTCCTGCGCGGTTTTTTGAGAAAGCTGGCTGAGGCTGCCGGGGAAAGAATCCTGGGCGGCTCGGCGGAAATAAAACCTTACCGTTATAAAAACCAGACAGCCTGCGCCTACTGCGAATATAAGCCGGTTTGTTCATTTGATCCTTTATTGCCAGAAAACAAATACCGGCAAATTCCGGTTCTTGCCAGAGAATATATCTGGAAAACATTAATTAAAGGAAGCTAAAATGGTTCAGAGCATAAAACCGGCGCCCCTGATTAAATGGGCGGGGGGTAAAGGTCAGCTGATTTTTCAAATCGGGCCTTTTCTTCCCGGACGCACAATAAAGCTTTATCTTGAGCCTTTTGTTGGCGGGGGGGCGATGTTTTTTCACCTGCAGCCGCCAAAAGCGGTTTTAATTGATAATAACCCTGAACTGATTAACTTTTATACTGTGGTCAGGGATAGTCTGGAGTCTCTCCTTGTCAAGCTTGCCGGGCATGAAAACTCCAAGGAATATTATTACCGGATCAGGGCGCTTGAACCGGAGGCGATGGACCCGGTCGACCGCGCATCCAGGTTTCTTTACCTTAATAAAACTTCCTATAACGGTCTTTACCGGGTAAATAAGAAAGGCAGATATAACGTACCTTTCGGACGTTACAAAAACCCCAGGATTATTGACCGGGAAAGGCTCATCCTGGCCAACGGCCTTCTGCAAAATTCCGTACTTGTTTTTGGGGATTTCAGTTCCGTCCTTGATTTTTCCGAGCCGGGAGCTTTTGTTTACCTGGATCCTCCTTATCAACCGCTGTCACGAACCTCGAACTTTACGAGCTATACGTCCGAAGCTTTTAGTGAGCAGGATCAGTACAGACTGGCAAAAGTTTTTAAAGAGCTTGATGAACGTCAATGTTTTGTTATGCTGAGCAATTCGGATACGCCTTTGGTCAGGGAAATTTATTCCGCATATAACCAAACAGTTCTTTTTGCTAGAAGAGCAATCAACTGTCAGGCAACAGGCAGGGGTCCGGTCAGCGAACTTCTGATTAGAAACTATGGGTGATCCTCCTGTTAAAGATAATCAGACACCCATGCTGCTACGCAGCACCAGCAGCAGGATGAAAAAGTATGTATTCAGTCAAACCGCCCAAAGGGCACGGTGTTGTTTAACAGCGAACGACTTGCGAAGCGCCGGTAACAGAAGCCGGCGAAGCGAGGGTAACCGGACAGCGGAGCGAAACCAGCGGCTCTCCAAAGCTGATAGAAAAAGCAGTCTTAATGCCAAAGTTAAAGGAGCAATGATGTGAGTTATTTATATGCCGCCATTGCAGCACCGCTAGTCCGGTCCGAAGCAAGCCGTGCTGCTGTCGGAGCGGAGCACCGGAGTGAGCGGTGATAATACCATGTCTATCGGACTCATTATATGAAAACTTATTTTCAGGATAGACATCCATGCCGCTAAAGTGACACCAGCAGGAGGATGAAAATTCATCAGCAAAGGGAGGGCAATGCCTTAAGTGCGATTTTGAGTCTTCATTCGAAGAACGAGTGAACCCGAGGTAAAGCGAGGTAACTGTTTGAGGCGCAAGGCGTCGAGTTTTACCGGGCCCGAGGGTGAACGAGTTCGTACAAGTATAAGAGGCGAACATGAGCACGCAGGCATTTGACCTCCCTAATGCAAGTTAATTTTCAGGATAGCATATAGAAATGCCTCCCTTTCTAATTTTTAAAATGCTAATAAT
>DMZI01000013.1 GCA_003485325.1 Desulfotomaculum sp. | reverse complement strand
ATATATAAAGATAATGCAATATAAGTTATCCCCAGGGGGTCATACAGTGTTTAGGAAGAACAATTCACATCTCCAACCCGAATTATTTAACACAGCTACCTATATGAATCCCAGAACGAGGGCCATGTTGGAGAAAAGCTGGGCTCCTTTATACTACGAACACGTCTTTTGTAAAATCGACGAAAAGATGTTTGCACCCCTTTATTGTACAGATAACGGCTCTCCCAATAAACCGGTGAACACCCTCCTTTCCTTGGAATTTTTAAAACACCTGCATGACTATACCGATGAGGAGATCCTTGAACAAGATTATTTCAACTACCAGGTAAACTACGCCTTAGGGCAGCGCAACCTGGGGGAACTTTACATCTGCGAACAGACGCTGTACGATTTTCGAAAATAAGTTTACGAATACACCTTGGCCCACCCGTTCGATGCCGATCTGGTCTTCCGGCAGTTTGACCAACTCTTAGCCCATTTCCTGGGCATAACCAAAATCAACACAAAAGAACAACGCACGGACTCTTCCGCCATCATGCCCAAGATCAGGCGCGCCGGCCGCTTGAGCCTCGCCTTTGATGTGCTCAATCAGGCGGTCCGCATCTGCCCGCCGGAAATCTTACCGGAATCCCTGCGCCAAGTCTTAGAGCCTGCTTTTAGAACCGATCTTCTTTACCGGTCCCGGGCCAGTGAGATAAAGAATAAACTCCAGTTCGTCCTTGACCTCCAGCAACAATTGCTGGAGGTGATTGCCTCTTTTCCAGAAGTGGCTGAACTTCCCCCGGTGGCGTTGGTCAGACGGTTTTTAGCGGAACAGACCGTTTTCGATCCCACCTCAAAGAAACGGGTGGCCAAAAAGGGGAAGGAAATTGCCCCTGCTTCTCTCCAGTCCGCTTGACACACCCGACGCCACTTACCGGCGGAAAGGGAACAAGGATCACGTAGGCTACGCCTATAACGTCACCGAAACCTGTACCGGGGAAAATCCGGTTCAATTCGTCACTGATTATGCTGTGGATAAAAACGTCAAAACCGATCCCGAAACACTAAAAGAGCGTCTACCGATGATTAAAGAAAGAACAGACTTAACGGATCTTTACGAAGACGGGGGCTCCTGCAGACCGGAAGTCCAGAAACTGGCACAAGAGCAGGGCGTCACCATGCACTACACCAATCTTACCGGACGCAAGCCCGCTTCTGAAAAGCTTCCCTTAAGCGCCTTTACCATTGAAAACCACCAGAAGGTGCTCGCCTGTCCCCAAAACCAGGCTCTGCGTCCATACCTTTTTTAATGAAGGAAAAGATGAACTTATCGCCTGGTTTGCTCCGCACGTCTGTAAGGAGTGTCCCTGCAAGGAACAGTGCCCGGTCAAGATTCAAAAAAAGAAAGCCTTGCTAAAAACTCTTTTGGCCGCCGAGATCAGAAAGGAGCTGGCCGATCCCGAATTCCGGCGCGAGGCCACCAGCAAGCGGGCGGCCATCGAAGGAACTATTTCGGCCATCAAACGTGGTCAAGGCGCCGGTAAGCTTTCCATCCGGGGTCAGATCAAGCGCACCCTGGTGATGGGTTTTAAAACCATTGCGCATAATTTCCAGCAGGTTGCCTAAATGCCGATTTTAGCTTTCATCTACTCATGATTTGCCATATGTTGTCAAGTTTCGGTTTGGTCTGGTTATTTTATTTATGGGTTTTTGCACCAAAATCATAAGATTAGTCACCACGTATTTTTTTCAAATCAAGGTTAAAGCGCAGGGAAAAGCGCTAATTACATAGCAAGCATATAAAAAATAAAAAAATCATAATTTCAAATACAGTCGCTACAGATTGAATCCCCATAAGTATTCTAGTCTCGCGATTTCATTCTCCTGCCAATCAAAAATTTATGCCAGTGATGATGAAAGCTCAATTTACAGAGATTATCTGCATGTTGAGCTTTCTTACTCGTGATACTTCCGATTTTTTTCCCTTCAAGTACCGTCCCTATGTTTCTTTTTAGGACTTAAAAAATCGAGAAAACAACTGTTTCGAAGCAAAATAAATGTTCCCGCTTCTTGTTAACAATTTGAGTTGATTTAGAAAGGAGGGATTTAATGTTTGAAATGGGTTTGCGCAAGTCGTTAACCCAGATAGGCTTATCCCAGGATAAAGGAGGCAGTGTATATGATTGGGTTTGAAGTCAGTAAATGTTTTTGGAAGATTGAGGTCCTTTTCTACTTTAAAACCCTATATTTAATTATGCGCGGCGCCTACTAAATCATTAATGTCTTTGATTCCGTTTTCTTTCAGGAACAGTTTGATTCCTTCCAGCACATCAACTGTCGCCCTCGGGTTAATAAAGTTTGCAGTCCCCACTGCGACAGCTTTTGCGCCGGCCATGATAAACTCCAACGCGTCACGGGCGCATGTTATGCCGCCCATACCGATAATCGGCAGATCGACTTCCCGGTAAACATCCCAGACAGCCCTGACAGCCACAGGTTTAACCGCCGGGCCGGAAAGCCCTCCTTTAATATTGCCCAGAACAGGCCTGCGCCGGTATATATCAATAGCCATTCCCGTCAGGGTATTGATCATTGAAAGAGCGTCCGCGCCCGCAGCGGCGACACTATGTGCTATTTCTACAATACTGGTTACATTCGGAGATAATTTTACTATAACAGGTTTATCAGTAACAGACTTAACACTTTTAACCACTTCAGCAGATGCGGACGGCGAGACGCCGAATTGCATACCGCCATGCCTTACATTCGGGCAGGATATGTTTAACTCAAGAGCCGATACTATCTCAGATTCACCCAGCTTACCTGCGACGGCGGCGTATTCTTCTACATCGCCGCCTGCTATGCTTGCAATTATATTCGTCGAGATTTCTTTTAAACCGGGCAGGTAAAATTTTATGAAATTTTCTACCCCCGGATTTTCCAGGCCAATTGAATTCAACAGGCCTGATGACGTCTCGAATATCCGCGGCGGAGGATTTCCCGGACATGGCTGAAGTGTCAGGCTTTTGAAAACTATTCCGCCCAGTTGGCTCAGGTTGACAAAAACTGAATATTCTTTTCCAAAGCCGAAGGTTCCGGAAGCGGTCACGACTGGGTTTTTAAACTTTACTCCGGCTATTTCAACTGCCAGGTTAGGTTCGTTATTCAAAAATTCCATTAAAAAGCCACCTCATTGGCATAAAAGACCGGTCCATCAATGCACACCCTTTTGTAAACAGGTTGTTCTCCTTTGTTCCGGTTAGTTTTGCAAACGCATGAGTAACAGGCTCCTATACCGCAGGCCATACGTTCCTCAACGGAAAATTGACCCGCTACGCCATGTTTTTCCAGCATGGCGGCGGACACACGCAGAAAATCATGCGGCCCACAGGCGTAAACCATTTCGACCAGGCGGTTTGCAAGAACCTCCTCAAGCAATTCCGTCACCGGCCCGCGGTGGCCAACTGTTCCATCGTCCGTTGCAATTCTGACGCCTCCCGAAAAACTCTCCGTAAGGCTTGCTATTTCATCGGCAAGAATCAATTCTTCCCCGGTGCGCGCTCCCAGCAAAGTATAAATTACATAATCCTTGTTGTCATTGAGCGCTAATTCCTGAAGGAGAAAAAACAAGGGGGCGATTCCGATACCGCCCGCCGCTATCGCCAGCTTTTTCTTTCCTTCTGGAATGTTGAAACCATTTCCCAAAGGACCTATAACGTCTAAAAAATTATCCTCTTTTTCCATAGACAGTAGAGCAGTACCCCGGCCAACCACCCGGTAAAGCAGGGATAACTCTCCTTTCTCCCGATCTACCCGATGAATGCTGAAGGGACGGCGCAGCGTAGAATCCAGAAGCGGCAAAATACGCACCTGGATAAACTGCCCCGGCTTTGCCGTCCTGCTTATTTCCGGAGATGAAATTGTCAGTAGGCAACAACCCGGAAAAATCATTTTTTGACTTACGATACGGGCCTTTGGGTTATGAATCAATTTTGGCCCCCCTGATTCGCGCTAGTTGGGGGATTCCATTCTGCATACCTTTTAAGGATCATATATCCTGCCCCCCTACTTATTTTCCCCTCATCTTGAATGCGTTTTAATAAATCCGGCTCCCAAAATCCGGCCAATTTCAAATACAGAAAGGCTTCCGGTTGGGAAAATTTCAAATTCTTAAAGCAGCATATAATCTGGGCGGCGTTTGTTAGCGTAAGCGTTTCGCCCCTGGTATAAATCATCGCCGCAGGCGGAACCTTTGTGCCGGTCATCCTCGAAAGCGCATTTATAAAGCTTACCACCGGCATCTCATCATCCAGCCGGTAATTATTATTATAACCGCCGGAAGCCATTCCCCACTGCCTGACAAATCTTAGACCGGGGTAAGCCCAGTGATCAGCGCAGGGAATTTCATACGAAAAGGAGTAAAGCTTCATTCCCTGCGCGTTCAACCTATTTTGCAGCTCTTTGATCACATCCGGAATGCCGCTCATTTCTTTAAAAGATAATCCCCTCTCAATGCTCAGGGCGGCTGCCGCGCCGGCCGCCTGACCGGTAGCCATGCCGACAGGGATAACCCTGGCGCTTCCGGCCGCCAGTGAATCAAAGCTTGCAGACCTCCCCACTACCAGAAGGTTATTAACTTCCTTTGGCACAAGACAGCGGAAAGGTATTGAGTAAAGCTTGGGCTTGCCTATTATATCACCACGAAAAGACTGGCTGGTGGCCTGAATGTCGACAGGATAAGAGCCCATCGCAATGCGATCTTTAAAATCCCTGTTTTCCAATACGTCGTTTACGCTTAAGCGGTACAGTCCATAGATATTCCTCGATTGCCTGATGTATAATTCGGGCGCAGTTGCATCCAGCACGGCAGACGACAGGCCGGGAATGTTTTTTGAAATATAATCGGTAAGGATGGGCATCTCTTTTTCAGCTATAGCCCTTCCTTCCATGCGGGAATTATAATCCAGGGGGTTCACCCCCAGAATCTGCAGCGTATTGATCGAAATCCGGTTGTCTTTTTCGCGGCCTATATTTAAGCCCCGTACTAACAAACGGCTGTTCGTGGGCTGATAGAGTTTCATTATCTGAGAAAAGCCCCAGGCGCTCTGCTTTTTTACGCCGCTGTTAGGTTCTTTGGAGAGTTTGAGGTTTAGTTCCAGTTTCAGCCAGTCTATCAAACTTACTCCCTTTAACCTAAAAACCAGGGTAGCTGCCATATATTCATCCGGCCGGCCGCAGTCACTAAACCCGAGGCTGTAAGGAACACCTGCGGCGGCGGCTATATCAGCGTCGCGGGTGGCGTCAATTACCCGCTGTGCTCTGATTTCCCTGGCCTCTCCCTTTGGCAGTAGAATTTTTAGTCCGTTTAAAGTGTTATTCATTGCCAGTGGTTGTACCTCAACTGCATTTAAAAATACCTGAAGGTTCTTCTCTTTTGCGATCAGGGAATTAAAAACCCGGCTTGCCACAGCAGGATCAAAAGCGTCTCCCCCAACGCCTTTGTAAAATTCCAGAAAGATCCCTTTATTCAAGATGTCCTTGTCAGGTCCGTAATTCATATCAATACTGTTCAACCAGCCGCGGGTCATCAGGCCGCCTACTTCCGGACGGGTATCTACAAGCAGGGTCTTTAAACCATTACGCGCCCCGGATACGGCGGCGGCAATCCCTTCCGGCTCAGCGCCGGCAACAATAAGATCATAATGTTCCAGCAACGGCACATTGGCGTAAGAAGCAACCGGGGAATCTGTTCCAGACCACAGCGGCCTTAGCAGACAATAAAGAAGCAGCAAAACTGAAGCAAGGCAGATCCGTTTAATCACCTAGACTACCTCCTGAAGCACATCCTGCAGGGCTACAAGCTCAATGTCATCGCCTTTCTTAATTGACCGCAGAACCTCAACTAAAGCCCAGGCGGTATCCAGGGAAGTAAGACAGGGAATATTATGTTCAACAGCCATACGGCGAATTCTGAAACCATCCCGCTCCGGCTCCCGCCCCCTGGTTAAAGTACTGATTACCAGATGTATCTCTCCGGCCCTGATTAAATCAACGATGTTTGGCGAGTTTTCTCTTACTTTCCTGACTGATTCCACGCTCATCCCGGCGTCCCGCAGGAATTCCGCCGTACCCACTGTGGCGAAAAGCTTATAACCCAATCCGACCAGCATGGATAAGACAGGCAGGGATTCTTTTTTATCCCTGTCAGCAATCGAGGCAAGTACGTTGCCTTTTTGCGGAATTACGTATCCCGCGGCAACGAGTGACTTGTATAGCGCTACCGAATATCTTCTGTCGATGCCCATTACCTCACCTGTCGACTTCATTTCCGGACCCAGGGATATATCCACTTCAGTGAGTTTGGCAAAGCTGAAAACAGGCGTTTTTACACCTGTCAGCAGTCCTTCCTTCCATAATCCTCCAGCATACCCAAGTTCTTTTAAAGTGCGGCCTAAAATTATCCGTGTGGCTAGATTTACTATGGGAATCCCGGTGATCTTGCTGATATATGGCACAGTCCTGCTGGCGCGTGGATTGACCTCCAATACATAAACCTCACCGTTATGCAGGACATATTGAATATTTATTATACCGCGCACCTGGAGAGCCTGAGCAAGTTTTGTTGTATAGTCGACAATCTTTTCTTTTATTTCCAGGTTTATCTCACTCGCGGGATAAACAGCTATGCTGTCCCCGGAATGAACGCCGGCCCGCTCAACATGCCTCATAATTCCAGGAATTAATACTGTATCTCCGTCAGAAACGGCGTCAACCTCAAGTTCGATTCCAAAAAGATACTTGTCTACCAGCACCGGGTGTTCCGGGGTTACTTTCACGGCTGTAGCCATATAATTAAGAAGCTCATCCCTGCTGTATACTATAACCATTGCCCTGCCTCCCAGTACGTAGGACGGCCTGATTAACACAGGAAATCCTATCCGGGCGGCGGTAAGATCGGCTTCCTCAACAGAAAGGGCGGTTTGCCCCAACGGCTTGGGAATATTCAGCCGTATCAATAAATCATCAAACCGTTTTCTGTCTTCCGCACGGTCGATATTATCAACGGAAGTGCCTAATATCTTTACACCGCTTTTAACAAGCGGTGCAGCAAGGTTAACCGCTGTCTGACCGCCGAACTGAACGATAACCCCCTCGGGTTTTTCCTTGTCGAGAACATTCAGGACGTCTTCAATAACAAGCGGTTCAAAGTATAAACGGTCAGCGGTGTCAAAATCTGTGCTCACAGTCTCAGGATTATTGTTAATTATTATTGCCTCTACGCCTTCCTGGCGCAGCGCCCACACCGAATGCACCGAACAGTAGTCAAACTCGATTCCCTGACCAATCCTGATCGGTCCTGAACCCAGCACAACAACCTTGCGTTTTTCTGACGGTCTAACTTCGTCGAACCCGTCATAGCTTGAGTAATAATAGGGTGTTACCGCTTCAAACTCCGCTGCGCACGTATCTACCATCTTATATGCAGGAACAATTTCATTTTTTTGGCGCAGCTCCCGCACCTCTTTAGCCTCGTCAAGGCCGGTCAGTTCTGCAATATAAGCGTCGCCAAAACCCATTTTTTTAGCTTTTTGAAGCATTTCCGAATCTATCTTGCTGCCGGCGCATTCTCTGATTTGTTTTTCCATATTGACTATGTTTTTTATTTTATCAAGGAAAAAGCGGTCTATTTTGGTCAGTTCAAAAATGTGATCTTCAGACATCCCCCGGCGAAGCCCTTCGGCAACGGCAAAAAGACGAGAATCATCAGCGTTAACCATTTGTTGAGCAATTTCCTGATCACTTTTTTCACCCAGTTCGGGAATAAGGAATCCCATCAGGCCGATTTCCAGAGAACGTACCGCCTTAAGCAGGGCGCCTTCTATTCTCCGGTCAATTGCCATTACCTCCCCGGTTGCCTTCATCTGCGTTCCAAGTAGTCTGTCTGCCAGAGCAAACTTATCAAACGGCCAGCGGGGGAACTTTACAACCGTATAATCAATGGAAGGCTCAAAGCAGGCATATGTTTTTCCCGTAACAGCGTTTTTAATTTCATCAAGGTTCAACCCGACGGCAATTTTACTGGCAACCTTGGCAATCGGATATCCCGTTGCCTTGGATGCAAGGGCCGAAGAACGGGAAACTCTCGGGTTTACTTCAATTACGTAATATTGATAGCTGTTTGGATCAAGGGCAAACTGAACATTGCATCCGCCTTCTATACCCAAAGCCCGGATTATTTTTAATGAAGCGCTGCGCAGCATTTGGTATTCCTTATCGCTGAGTGTTTGAACGGGAGCGATAACTATGCTGTCTCCGGTATGGACACCCATCGGATCAATATTTTCCATGCTGCAAATGGTTATGCAGTTATCCCGGCTGTCCCTCATTACTTCATATTCTATCTCCTTCCAGCCCACCAAACTTTTTTCAATTAAGGCCTGCCCTATAACGCTCATCCTCAAACCTTTTGTGGTAATCTGAACAAGCTGTTTTTCATCGTAAGCCATTCCGCCGCCAGTGCCTCCCAGAGTGTAGGCGGGACGGACCACAAGCGGAAATCCGACCTGCCGACCAAAAGAAATGGCCTCTTCCAGACTGGTAACTATCGTGCTTGCAGGTACCGGCTCACCGATAGACTTCATGGTAGCCTTAAATTCTTCCCGGTCTTCGGCTCTTTTTATAGCTTCCAAAGGAGTACCGAGCAGTTTTACCCCCTGCTTTTCAAGCACTCCGGCTTTAGCCAACTCAATAGCCAAATTCAAACCGACCTGACCGCCGAGAGTGGGCAGCAGTCCATCGGGTTTTTCTTTTTCAATCAGTTTACTTAAGAATTCCGGTGTCAGCGGTTCTATATAGACACGGTCGGCCATGTTGGTATCAGTCATGATTGTTGCCGGATTACTGTTAATCAGGACTACTTCCATACCTTCTTCTTTCAGGGAACGGCAAGCCTGTGTGCCGGCATAGTCAAATTCTGCGGCCTGACCGATTATTATGGGACCCGAACCAATCACCATCACTTTTCTTATGTCGCTTCTGATGGGCATTTACTCACTCCCGTTCATACGCATTAGATCAATATACTCGTCGAAAAGGCAGGCGGATTCCTGAGGACCTGGCGAAGCTTCCGGATGATACTGCACGGAAAATACCGGCAAGTATTTGTGCCTGATTCCTTCTATCGTCCCGTCATTAAGATTTCTGTGCGAAATCTCAATGGGAAGGTTTTCTAGAGATTTCTCCTCAACGGAATAGCCGTGGTTGTGAGATGTTATATATACCCTTGATGTTCGAAGGTCTTTTACAGGATGATTGGCGCCGCGGTGGCCGAATTTCATTTTATAGGTTTTTGCGCCCAAAGCCAGGGCTAAAATCTGATGTCCCAGGCATATTCCAAAAGCAGGCATTCTGGTTATCAGTTCCTTTATTGTTGCGGTAGTATAAGGGACATCGGCAGGATCGCCCGGCCCGTTGGAAATCAGAATCCCATCAGGCTGCAGGGATAATACTTCCTTCACGCTGATTTTTGGCGGGACAACAACTATCTCACAGTTTCTTTTCTGGAGATGGCGAATAATGTTTTGTTTTGAGCCGAGGTCAAATAATACAACACGATGTCCCGTACCTTCTATAATGTAAACCTCCCTGGCAGCTACAGCAGACGCCAAATCCTGCCCGCTTAAGAAAGGACTGTTTCTGGCTTCCCGGACAAGTTCCCCGGGATCTTTGTTTTCAGTGCTGATCACTCCCCGCATCGTTCCGAAATTACGCAGGTGCAGGGTTAAACTGCGCGTGTCAATTCCGCTTAATCCAATTATACCTTCCCGGAATAAAAAATCCGAGATACTTGAACCGGATCTCCAATTGCTCGGACGTTCGCATTCCTCATACACCACAAATCCCCTGATCCCAGACTTTTTTGATTCAAAATCCTCTGTGTTGATACCATAATTGCCGATCAGTGGGTAAGTCATGACTACAATCTGTCCGCAATATGAGGGATCAGTAAGAATCTCCTGATAACCCGTCATGCCCGTGTTAAAAACTACTTCGCCATACTGAGCGCCTTGTGCTCCAAAGGCATTGCCTGTAAAAATTGTCCCATCTTCCAAAGCAAGCGAAGCCTTCATTTTAATCAACATCCTCTGTCGTTAATTGAAAATTAATTTATATTAGGGAGATCAACTGCCTACGTGCTCATGTTCGCCTCTTATACTTGTACGAACTCGTTCACCCTCGGGCTCGGTCAAAACTCGGCGCTAACGTGCCTCAAACAATTCCCTCGCTTATCCTCGGGTTCACTCGTTCTCTGAACGAAGGCTCAAAATCGCACTTAAGGCATTGACCTCCCTTTGCTGACGCTGCAATAGCAGCATGAGGGTCTATCCTGCATATTCAAATACAATCTTTCCTCCAACAATAGTCATTACTGGAACACCGGCAAGCATTCTGCCGGCAAATGGGGTATTGCGCCCTTTGCTGACAAACCTTGCAGGGTCCACCTTTTCTGTTCGGGCAGGATCGATAATTGTGAGGTCTGCATCCGCTCCCTTGGCCAGTATCCCTTTGGAGATACCCAGGATGCGCGCAGGGTTGGCGGTCATTTTTTCAACCGCTTCAAGGGGAGAAAGGATACCGGTATTGACGAGTTCTGTCCAGACAAGACCTACGGCAGTTTCCAGCCCTGAAATACCGAAAGGAGCATTTTCATATTCCACTTCCTTCTTTTCCTGCGCATGCGGAGCATGATCGGTGGCTATGACGTCAATTGTACCGTCACGCAATCCCTGCCTGACTGCATTTACATCTTCAAGTGTCCGTAAAGGTGGATTTACTTTTGTGCTGGTGTTATAACCGGTAACCTCCCGGTCAGTCAGTGTAAAATGGTGCGGTGTGGCCTCTGCAGTAACTCTCAGTCCCCTGGCTTTAGCCTGGCGGATTAGTTGAACGGAACCCTCGGTGCTGACATGGGCTATGTGCAGGCGGCACCCTGTTTCTCCCGCCAGTATAATATCGCGGGTAACCATCACTTCCTCGGCTGCCGCAGGGATGCCCTTTAAGCCCAGTAAAGTGGAATAATAACCTTCGTGCATCGCTCCCTGGGCAGACAACCTGGTATCCTCACAATGAGCGATGACCGGCATATTGATCATCGTGGCGTACTGCATGGCCCTGTACATTACCGCAGCATTGGATATACACCTGCCGTCATCCGAAAAAGCAACTGCTCCCGCTTCCTTTAAACCAGCCATTTCAGCAAGCTCCTCGCCTCTGCTGCCAGCCGTGATGGCGCCAATCGGAAAAACGTTAACTTTTCCTCCCTGGCGGGCTTTGTTTAAAATAAAAGAAATTACTGAGCTGTTGTCGGCAACCGGATTAGTATTGGGCATACAGGCCAGACTTGTAAAACCTCCCTTGGCTGCAGCCATAGTTCCGGTAGCAATTGTTTCACTGTCTTCAAAACCCGGTTCTCTTAAATGAGCGTGAAGATCAATCAAACCGGGCAGGACCAGTTTTCCGCCTGCGTCTATAATAAACGCCCTGTCCATTTCAAGGTTGTTGCCAAATACAGCAACCTTACCGTCTGCAATCAAGACATCTGTACTGAATATTTCCTTTTGATCCGGGCTGATCAGGGTCCCTCCTTTGATCAACAGCTTCATTAAGCGTCACCCCCTCCTATAAGCAGGTATAAGACTGCCATTCGAACAGCTACCCCGTTGGTTACCTGTTCATTAATTACCGACTGAAGGCTGTCGGCGACCTCACCGGATATTTCTATCCCCCTGTTCATGGGACCGGGATGCATTACCAGAGCATCTTTTTTGGCTAGGGAAAGCCTTTCACGGTTTAAGCCAAAAAGACGCGCATATTCCCTGAGACTGGGAAATAACCCCGCCTTTTGCCTTTCCAGTTGGATTCTAAGCATAATAATTACATCCGCATCCTTCAACGCTTCATCAATACTGCAGTAAACAGATGCGCCTGTTCGTTCAATTCCAGCCGGCAACATGGTGGCGGGGCCGCAGACCGAAACCTTGGCCCCCATTTTTAAGAACCCCCAGATGTCAGATCTCGCCACCCGGCTGTGTAATATGTCGCCTATAATAACTATCTTCAGCCCTTCGAGAGCGCCCTTCTTTTCCCTTACCGTAAACATGTCCAGAAGACCCTGAGTCGGGTGCTCATGCGCCCCGTCTCCTGCGTTAATAACAGTAGCCCCGATCCAACCGGCCAGCAAATTTGCGGCGCCTGCCATCGGATGCCGTATAATAACAATGTCCGTACCCATGGCTTCCAGAGTACGGACCGTATCCTTCAGACTCTCCCCTTTAACTACACTGCTGGCCGATGATGAAATGTTAATTACGTCAGCATTTAAGAACTTGGCGGCCAGCTCAAAGGAGGTTCGTGTCCTGGTACTGGGCTCATAGAACAGATTGGTAATTGTGCGCCCGCGCAAGGTCGGCACTTTCCTGATCGGCCGGAAGACTATCTCTTTCATTGCAACCGCCGTATCGAGGATGAGTTCTATTTCAGGCGCATCTATATGCTCAAGCCCAATCAAATTTTTCTTTTTAATCATGATCCGCTCCTTTTCAAAAGCCCTATCCCTCACCCAGGATAAATACACCCTCTTGCCCGTCTGTTTCCTGTAAACGCACTGCGACTATTTCTTTGCCGGATGTGGGAGTGCTTTTACCTACGTAATCAGCGCGAATAGGCAGTTCACGGTGGCCGCGGTCAATAAGTACAGCCAGTTGGATTATCTTTGGCCTGCCAAGATCCATTATTGCATCCATAGCAGCCCTAATTGTTCGTCCGGTATAAATAACATCATCAACGAGGATAATTTTTTGATTTTTAACCGGAAACGGGACCTCCGTGCGGCGCAAAATAGGCTGATGGGCTAAAGTGGTCAAGTCGTCCCTGTATAAGGTTATATCAAGTACTCCAACAGGAATTGCTTTATTCTCTATTTCTCTGATGTAACCGCTTAGCCGGTTTGCCAGCGGAACGCCCCTGCGCTGGATTCCTATTAAGGCTATCTTTTCGGTTCCTTTGTTTCTTTCAATTATTTCATGCGCAATCCTGACCAGAGCCCGCCGAATACCTTCTTTGTCCAGAATCTGTGCTTTTTGACGCATCTTGTCCGACATATTTAAAACTCCCTTACAATTAAAAATGCCTGCTCATCTTACCGGCGAGCAGGCATAGCTATATCTCCACGTTGTATCTTCCTTGCCGGCCTCACCGGACCGCCTTAAAGGATTATATATTTTATAAAATTTATCAAAAACCGTCCTTGATGTCAATACCGTACTTTTTAAACGTGTGTTTATTCTGTGATAATGTCACCCTGAAATATTTCTGCAAAGAGGGTCTGTCCAAGGTAATCCCGGATACACATTCATCGGCAAATTCCAGGATTGATTTTGCACCCAATTCGATTGCCCTGCACTTGCATACTTTCTTTTGCTCTGATAATTGTGCCTGAGCTTCTTTGGTAGCTACAACCTTGACAAAAACAAGATGCTCGAATACTACGCAAAGGAGTTTTCTTTTACCGAAATTAATTCATCATACTATCACATGCTGTCGCCTCATTTGTTTACTCAACTCACCCCAAAAACTCCAGAGGACTTTATCTTTACGGTAAAGGCTTACAAACCACTTACCCATGAACGTGAGGAAAGCGTTAAAGAGGATACGAAAAAATTCTGTTTTGCTTTGGAATCTCTATTGGGTTACAAGAAAACAGGGAGCAGTATTGCTTCAGTTTCCTAGTCTTGGGTAAATACTTTCGGAAAACCCTAAACTGCTGTTTCCAAACCCTCCAGTGTCTATTTTAGTAGGACAAGCTCATGGTGATGCCCGCAGGACACCACGGGAATCCTCTTTAAATATACTACATGTTCCACCCGTTTATGCGCCACCCGTCATTCGTCGGCAATACTTGCCAAATAGCGCCGTTCTTGCCTAAAAGAAGAGGCTTATTCGACCAAATTCCCGCATAACCTTTAGTATCTGAAATATTGAGGACGGCCAGATGATTGCCTGCTCCGTCAAACTTGTGAACTTCCAGTTCAATGCTCTTTTCCCCTTCTTTTTCTACTTGGATGTAAAAATTGCCATCATCATCCTCGCCCAGGAAATCTATCGAAAGCAATCCTGTAACTTTGAACTCGACGTTCCTGAGGAACTCACCCGAAGAACGGAAAATCCTTATCAGGCCCCGTTCCGGCCTGACGTGCTTCATTTTTAACACTTCTTCCCGGTGAAAATAAACTGGGCCTGCCGAACTTAAGTCCACCGGCTTTTCTCCTGCCCCTATTGTTTCTGCTTTGTAGAAGTTGCCGCTTCTCCAACCAGGGCAGCCGAAGAATTTCATGTATTTGCTCTTCTCTACAGATCCGTTTTCGATTGCAGCGAGGAGGTGACTGAACACGTGGTCGTAAACGTATACCTTGTTGCCTGCGATAAATATCCGGTTGCCTTCAGCATTCAACTCGCGAAAGTTGCCGGGGGATACGTCAATACTAACTTCCTCACAATGGATCGTCTTTGCGCCGACGATTTTAGCTTTCGACAGGATCACCTCGTTTTCCCCGGTTACACCTTGGGTTATCAAAAAGTATACATTATCGCCTTTCAGATCAGGAGAAAAAGCGGTGAAACCCTGCCAGGGTTTCACGGGCAGCGGCAAAACTTCCCTGCTTTTTCGGGCTGGGTCGATAACCAGTATACCGGGCGAACTGCCCAAAATGTAAATTCTATTGTTGCCGTCGACGGCAAAATGATATTGAGGCATGTCTCCTTCGCCCAGGTAATCTTTAAAGGGATGAAGTTCTTCTTTGCCATAGGGGAAGAGCAGAGATGAAACTGGCATTGGCTCCGGGGAAGCCTTCTTGCCAGTTCCTGCTGGTGTTGGCGCTCTTACAGCTGCTGAGTCTTGGTCAGTTTTTGTTGACGCTGTGGTAGTTGCCGACGTTAATTGCGCTCTTTCTTTTAACGGCCACTGTTGCCAGCAGACGCCGCCAATCAGTCCAGCGATAATAACTGCAGTTGCAGCAGTTATAACAATTGTCCAAAAACTTCTTGCGCTCCGGGTCTTCTCATAAACCGGTTTCATTTTTACTTCCCCTACCTAAATTTCCTTTTTTCCTTATGGGTTACACTTCTTGCAGGAGGCATACCCGGCGCTAATAGCTTCTTCCCACATTTTATTTGTGATGAAGGCTTTTTTCCAGGCAACTGCGCAACCAATTTTAAATGTTAGGCGCAGTCGTTTTAACATATCTCTCACGAACCATTCTTTTAGGGCCCCAAATTGTTACTACAATTATGACCACGATCAAAGGCAAAATTATAGCATAAAGACTACCCAATTCTGTTTCAAGAGCTGGGAACACGTAGTGAGATAAATTGAACATTGTGTGAAAGATTAGAACGGCTAAGATGCTTTTTCGTGTATTGTTATACAACCAGGTAAACAGTATTGATAAAAGGATTGTTGAAATCATTAGTCCCCAGATAGGCCTTTGATAATACATGGCTTGCATAGACATAAAGAACAAAGGTAAATGCCAAACTCCCCAGATAAATCCAAGGATGATGCTTGAAATAAGGGCATTCCATTTTGCTTGAAGCCTATCGAGGGCATATCCTCTCCAACCAAACTCTTCCTGAAGTGGACCGCCAAGGAAGAATATGTAAACAAAAGCAATAGGGATAGTTAAAGGGTTGGATAACACAGATAAGTTAGGAGTTATTCCCTCAGTAAGCATTGACAATAGAAGAGCACATCCCACTACTGCAGGAAACAATAAGAAAATTGGAATAAGCCATATTTTCTCAAACCTATAATCAACTCCACTTTTCAACAACCTTTTTACTCCCTGTCCTCCCTCATTCATATAGGTGAGGAAAAAAGCAGCAATAAAAGGACCCCAAGCAGCAGGATTGGAAGGACCTAACAAAATATTTCCAAGAACTGGAGGTATTGATAGTAAACCTTGTGAAACCAAAGCTTTTGGTATCCAGAATAGCCATGACCAAGCAAAAGCAATGAGAAAGAAAAGCCGCAAGTTTCTATTTTCAGACCTGTTTTGTTTCATAACTAAACCTCTGGAAAAAAAATTCCGCTTCCATGCAAACCTTCACCCACCGCTGCAACTATCAATCTATTGTCGAAAGTCAGTAAGTAAGATTCCGGGATCCTTTTTTGTAACGTTTTTGCAGTGACCAGGTGCCATAAGTCGGCACCCCGCAGCGACCATTTCTGAGATAAGGATTTAAAATCGTCCCAATCCGGCGTTAAGTATAAACGCCTCCATGGGCCTTCCTCCAGGGCTTCATAAGCGGCATTTATAAGCACATCAGCCAGGAGACCTTCACGCCTTATGCGGGATATAACTGCATAAACCTCGGCGCAGGAAAGAGAAGAAATAAGATGGACACCTTCCCGGCGCGACCAGTTTATCGCCTCTTCACTGTGTCTATCCTTGAAAAGCGCAGACAAAACGGCTGAAGCATCCCAATATACGACAACGGGATTATTGTTATGCATTAACCTCTGTCCTCCTCCAACATTCTGCGGGCCGATTCATCCGGCAGGGGTAAAGGAGGCGGTAAATTTCTCGCCTTTTTCTTCTTGGCTGGTTGGATCAAGCCCTCTCTCTCCAGGCTTGCTATGCGCCCGGCAAGGGGAAGATCCTCTTCCGTAGAAACTGGAACGATTCGACCCACAGGCTTGTTCCGGTCGGTAATAATAATTTCCGCTCCTTTTTGAACGTCTTTGAGCAATTTGCTAAGATTTATTTTAGCGTCACGGATACCAATGCTTACAGGTCTCATACCCAACCCCTCCTTTAAAGTAACCATAATGGTTACAGGTATATTATAACCACTATAACTACAATAATCAAGAGGCTACAGGAATGAAGCAGAGATGGGTCATTCATTACTGTAGAAACGTGGCTTTTTAGGGAAAAGTTTCTTAAAAAGAATGGAAAATCTAGGCTAGGGCTGGCGTATAATCTGAAAATAATCCCTGGGCGTACAAATAAGAACACCCTGGATAATTTGACCTCGATAGGCGCTAAAGTGCTGCAGATCCCCAGTGATTAAATGCGTGACGCGGGCTTGCACTGCTGCTAAAAGCACGGGGCGATCTTTTTCTGGCAGAATTACCGGACAGAGCATTTTCGGGTCAACTTCCGGAACTATCTCCCAGACATTACAACCACCCCGTTAAAATTATACGCCGGAGAAGGCCGCGCTTGCAACACGTAATAAATCATTTATTTTGTGTTTATTCTGTGATAATGTCACCCTGAAATATTTCTGAGAAAATGTCACCTTGGCTAAAATGAAAGGATGACTACCCCTTTTTAGGTGACATTTTCATAGAATGTTGACATACCGTACTTTTTAAACGCCCAATGGTTTTTTATTATGATCTGGTAATAGTGACAATGTATCCCTTTTCTTTTTATTCCAAACCACTGGACTTAGCTGGTTAGTTATACTAAAATGTCATGTAAGTATTAAAATCCGGGAGGTTTTTCATGGCAAATGTAATACCCTTTAAAGGAGTCCGTTACAGTTCGGGTGCGGGAGCAATGAGCCTCCTGATAACACCACCTTATGATATTATTAACGAAAAGAAACAGGAGTATTTCTATCAACTGCATCCAAATAATATTATCCGCCTCGAATATGGAAAATCATATCCTTATGATACAAAGGAGGATAACCGGCATACCCGTGCAGCCGCAGTATTTTCCAGTTGGCTTAAAGAAGGGATTTTAAAGCAGGAAACCTCGCCCGCTATATATCTCTGTCAGGAAAGGTTTAACCATGAAGGCCGGGAAAAAACCCGCAGCAGTTTTATCTGCGGGGTTAAATTGGAACCATATGAAAAGGGCGTTATTATCCCTCATGAGGAAACGATACCAAAGCACAAGGCTGACCGGTTATCGTTAATGCAGGCCTGTAAGGCTAATTTCAGCCCTATTTTCGGTTTATATGTCGATCCGGACCGAATTGTAGAAAAAGTAACTTGTGCCCAGATGCAGCGAGATCCGGATATTAACTTTATAGATGAAAATAACCATCACCACAGTTTATGGGTTGTTACTGACAATGGCGTCATATCTCAGGTTCAGCGGTTTATGGCTGCCCAGCGTATTTTTATTGCTGATGGTCACCACCGATATGAAACTGCTTTGGCTTACCGTGACTGGCGCAGGGGACAGGAGAAAACACCGCTTGAAGAGCACAGTTACGATTACGTAATGATGAGCCTGGTCAATCTAAATGATCCCGGACTGGTTATACTCCCCACTCACCGTCTTATCCGGACTAATATTAAAGCTGAAAATCTATTTAATCTTTTAAGCAATTATTTTGATCTGGAATATTTCCCCATGGAAAAAAGCCATGAAAATTTAAATATTTTTATAAGTGCTCTTAAATACAGATCAAAACCTGATAAAATACGCGAATCAACTCAGCACAGAAATATAATAGGACTTTATACAGGCGAAGGCGGTTTGTATCTGCTTACACTGAAGGAAGCAATCTCTCTGCCGTCTTTTGCGCCCCTAGGTCATTCTCCGGTCTGGCAAAAGATGGATGTGTCGATCCTTCATTATTTTATATTTAAAGAATTATTGGCTGTCGGAGAAGAAAAGTGGACTGATGAAAACCACCTTTATTACAGCAGGAATGAAGATGAACTGCTCTCCATGGTAGATTCGGGAAAATATCAATTTGCCTTTTTCTTAAACCCTACATTTATCGAAGAAATGACCTTTGTGGCTCTTAATGGTGAAAAATTGCCTCAAAAATCAACCTATTTTTATCCCAAGATAATTACCGGCCTGGTAATCAATATGTTTTAAACTTACCTGGTGATTCCACCGCCAAACAAACTGCCTGATATATTTACAAAAGTGCTGGGAACTTCACCGACAATGATGCTTTCCGCCAGGGGAACACTTGTGGCGATGCTTGCTTCGGCATACATAGAAGGAATGACCACTTTTACCCTGGTTTTAAAGTTTAACCAGATTTTATGCCTTGTTTGATTTATTCCGGCAGGTTCGAATTTATCATCAACATTAACCTCTATTGTTCCTACAGGCACTATGGTTGCTCTTATTCTCGGCCCCATATAAGAAAATAAGTACAGACCCGTAATCTGCCCCAGGGGGACCGAAATAGTCTGCCCTTTTAAATTTTCAAGGGTGCGGTTGGTTATCAAAACAATATCGGCTGCCATTCTGGTAACCCTTACAGTATTGGCCTGCATAAAGACAATTCGCCCTTGATCATCCTTTTGAACCTGGACAAAATCCTGATACTGCAAGTTATTATCCCAGACTTCCTCCTGAACCGTACGGTTGATTGCCTCAGTTGCCAGTTGGGTCGCCCTTATTTCGGCAATCTTAAGAATCGTTGTGCGCATCAGGTGATCAAGGCATACAACAACAACTAAAAGAATTATAAAGGGTAATAACCACCGTAAAAATAATAGAAAAGGCCGCCGCCTCCTAAACATGGTTTTCACCTCACTCCCGAAAATAAACCGGAAGACTATAATAGCAGCGACGGACTTATAAACCCTTGGCTCTTGTTAGGATAGTCCAATCAAACAACCACTATATTATATTATGTAATATATGATTTCATTTTCCAAAATTAACTGGTTTGAAAAATTTAAACACTGAGTTTGATAAATTTTCTTTTTCCACATTGAATAATCATATTATCTTGCGGGATGAGTAAATAAGACGGTTCCTCAATCCTGACCCCGTTTATCTTAACAGCGCCCTGAGCTATAAGGCGCCTCCCCTCGCTCGTGCTTGCCGCCATTTCCACCAGCATCATTAACCTTGGCAGCCAAATTGAACCATCCTGTAAAATATCTGTTTTTATCTCGTAAACGGGTATCTGATCGGGAAGTTCCCTTTGCTGGAATACTTTCTTAAATTCTTCCTCAGCCTGATTTGCAGAATTTTCGTCATGATAAAAAGATACTATTTCATAAGCAAGCCTCATCTTGGCGTCTCTGGGATGAAGTTTCCCGCTCGCGAGATCAGCGGATATTTCGGATAACTCCTTTAAACCCAAGGGTGTTACCAACTCGAAGTAACGCATGATTAGTTCGTCAGTGATTGACATTGTTTTTCCGTATATTTCGCGTGGTATCTCATCAATCCCGATATAGTTGCCAAGGCTCTTGCTCATTTTCTGCACCCCGTCCAAACCCTCCAGGATCGGCATCATCAGGGCTACCTGCGGCTCCAAGCCGTATTCTTTTTGAAGAGTCCTTCCCATTAAAAGATTAAATTTCTGGTCTGTTCCGCCTACTTCAATATCAGCTTTTAAGACCACAGAATCATAACCCTGCATAAGAGGATAAAAAAACTCATGAATACCAACCGGCAAGCCCTCTTTGAAACGCCTGTTAAAATCTTCCCGTTCAAGCATTCTGGCGATTGTATATTTTGCCGCCAGTTCGATAACCTCCTGGAAGGTTAAGAGCGATAACCACTGGCTGTTTAAAAAAAGCTTGGTCCGGGCGGGATCCAAAACTTTAAAAATTTGTTTTTCATATGTGCTGAGGTTCGCCTTTACCTCACTCTCGGTTAGCTGCTGCCGGGTTTCGGACTTTCCTGTCGGATCGCCGATTCGCGCCGTAAAATCACCAAGGATGATCTTTATCTCATGTCCCAGTTGCTGAAATTGCCGTACTTTCTGAAGCACTACGGTATGACCGAGGTGAATATCCGGCGCCGTAGGGTCTAGCCCCAATTTTATACACAGGGGTTTTCCTGTTTCCACTGAGCGTTCCAATTTTTTAATCAGATCATCCTCCGGAATGATCTCCGCAGTACCCCTTCTAATTACCTCCATCTGTTCTTTGAAGCTTTGCAAAACTTGCTTCCCCTTTCACAAAACACGTTGCGTTTTATATATTTGTGCTTAATTGTATTATCGATGAATAAATTCAGTCAAGTTTTTTAGAGATATCCTTTTACTAAAGCTCCTTGCCAGAATTTTGCAAAATTAATCTTAAGAAAAAGACCAGCAAATATGTTATAATGTCTTGAAGAAAAGGAGGATAAAAATTGCCCAAGAAACGTAAAAAACGGCTCAACCCTGCGCGATTGGTCCTTCTTATTGTCTTAATAGCCCTTTTAGTTTCGTTAAGCGGCAGCCTTTTTCTTTTGGCAACAAGCATAAAAGATCTGCCCAAATGGGATGAAAACAAACTATACTCCAGCGCGGCAAGCTCCTATTACGATCAGGACGGTAACTTGTTTGCCAGAATAGGTGAGGAAAACCGTGAAATAGTTAGAATAAAAGATATTCCCGTTTCTACGCAGGAAGCGTTTATTGCAATTGAAGATGTGCGCTTTTACAGCCACCATGGCGTTGACCTGCGGGGAATTGCCCGTGCCCTCTGGCGTGACCTCACAGGCGGCAGTATGGAACAGGGCGCAAGTACGATTACCCAGCAGTTGGTTAAACTTTCTTTCTTAACTCCCGAAAAAAAAGTAAAAAGAAAAATCCAGGAAGTAATCCTTTCTTTCATGGTTGAACGCCGCTATTCCAAGCAGGAAATCCTGGAAATGTATTTAAATAAAGTTTATTTCGGCAATGGGGCATACGGAATACAATCTGCAGCCCGCACGTACTTTGACAAAAATGTTGATCAATTAACTCTCTCACAGTCGGCTTTTCTTGCCGGCTTATTAAGGGCTCCTAATTATTATTCATTGCCGAAAGAGGCAACCGCCAGGCGCGATGTTGTCCTGGCTACCGTGTTGAAGTACGGTTTTATTACCCGGGACCAGGCCGACGAGGCTAAAAAAGAACCTTTGAATATAGAAAAAGGTTTAAAAAAAAATCTGTACCCGCACCCCTACTTCATTGATTTTGTAACCAAACAGCTGATCAAAGTCTTCGGCGAGGAAACTGTTTACAAGGGCGGGCTGCAGGTATACACTACCATGGATAAGCAGGCGCAGCAGGCAGCCGAGAAAGCCCTGACCAGTTCAAAAAACTTCCCCGCTTCCTGGCGCGATCCGGAAAATATACTACAGCCCGAAGGCGCGGCTGTATTTGTTGATCCTCAAACCGGCTACATTAGGGCATTGGTCGGCGGGCGTGAGCATACTCACCAACTGCAATTGGACAGGGCGACAATGGCGCGCCGCCAGCCGGGATCCTCCTTTAAACCGATTATCGATTACGCCCCTGCTATAGAATTAAAGAGAATGGGGCCCGCCTCTGTAATCGACGATATACCGGTAAGCTATGGTTCATATACACCGCATAACTATGACCCCAACTACCGCGGCTTAATTACCATGCGCACTGCGGTTACACTATCAATAAACATTCCTGCAGTAAAAACGCTCGTCGATCATGTCGGAATTTCCAACGCAGTAAATTTTGCCAAAGGCCTGGGTATTACTGTAGATCCTGATAATGGCGCGAGCATGGCCCTTGGCGGGCTGCACAAAGGGGTAACGCCGCTGCAAATGGCCGCCGCTTACTCCGCGTTTGCCAATGGCGGTTTTTATATTGAACCGACAGCCATTCTGAAAGTAGAGGATCAGGAAGGAAATATTTTAAAAGAGTATAAATCCGATCCGAAACAGGCCATGAAAAAGACGACCGCTTTCTTAATTACCAGCATGCTGAAGGACGTTGTAGATCACGGGACGGGAACAAATGCGCGTTTAAACCGCCCGGCGGCGGGAAAAACTGGAACAACCGACGAGGGCAAGGACCTCTGGTTTGTAGGTTATACACCAAGCCTGGCCGGAGCGGTATGGATTGGCTACGATACACCAAAGTCAATGCCCCAGGAATTTGGCGGGCGTTACCCGGCATTTATTTGGAAGCAGGTTATGCAGGAAGCTTTAAAAAATATTCCCGCAACCGATTTTCGTCAGCCTGCGGGAATAGTAACAGCCACTGTCGATAATAAATCGGGCCTTTTGCCAGGGCCCAATACTCCGGCAGAGGATATGACAACCGATTTATTTGTCGACGGGACGGTTCCGACCGAAGTGGACAACACACATGTCCTTGTAGAGAGATGCGCTCAATCAGGTTTATTGGCCAGTGAATATTGTCCGGACAGGATTGCCAGGATTATGATTAAGTTGCCCTACTCTCTTCCGGATCAATATGCGAATAAAGTTGCCGACCATTTTATGCGGGCGCCGGATAAGATTTGCACTGACCACGGGCCTGGCCTGGAGATCCCGTCTGTGCAGCCCGGCACAGAACAGGAACAACTTTTATTACCGTATGAAAATCAATAAAAACAGCTACCTGGTTATGTTTCTGACAGTCCTGCTGACACCTTTTAGAATTTTCCCGGCCCTATTACGTACACGGCGTGAATTAACCCTGCCGGGCAAGTTGCGGTGTTCAACTTTGATTTCCGGACTGATCAGGATTGCGGCCATGATTCCCAAAAAGCCGCCGGCTATTATCCCCCGCCAAAAATCAAAGCGCATGTTGTTTCACCCCTTTGTCCCCTAACTCAAAGAATACCCTCGTTGAAATTATCAAATGACATCAAGCTTCCGTCTTCTGATATTTCATAAATCTGGACGCCTTCCTTGCATAAACGGTATTCAACACAACAATCCCAGCAGTAATACTGGTCAATACCCACTTTACCGCTGGCCCTGCCTCCGCATACCGGACAGTTCACTTAAAAGACCTCCTGTAAAAAACAATCCTTTCGGCTTGATTATACCCGTCAGGATCGAAAATATACGCGGTAAAGCCTAGATAAACTTTTCAACGGCTTCATGCAGCTGCCGCGCAAATCCCGTTTTTAACAGTTCCGGCACATTGCCGATGGCTTCTTCAAGATGCGGATCGTAATCCAAAGAACCAAGGAAGGAAACTTTTAAACCGTCCAATTTACTGCTTAATGATTCGTTTTCTTTTCTTTTCATGTTCTCCAGTATGCCAATAATTCTCATATTCAGTTCTTCAAGCACCTGGAGTTCCTTTTTCATGACATCCAGCGTAACTTTGGAAGGTGTGGCGATAAGCAGGTATTTCATCCTCTTAATCAGCCTGATTGCGTCGAGAGCGGGATCCCCCAAGCCGGGCGGCATGTCTACAAACAGGTAATCAAGCATGCCCCATTGTGTTATGGCCAGCAACTCCGTAATAGCATTGGATACCTCACTTCCGCGTAAAGCCCAGGGGCAGCCGGCCGTAAAAGAAATAATCGACATAAAACTAATCCCGTTCACCTTCGGAGGTATTATGCCTTTTTCTTCTTCCGGGTATAATTTGTCCGTTCCCAGGATGACATGAGCGCATGGCCCGCAAAAATCCAGATCCAGCAGGCCAACCCTGTGGCCGTTTTTTGCAAGGATAAGAGCTGAAGCTGCGGCAACAATACTCTTGCCGATGCCGCCCTTACCTCCCGATACTGCAATAATATTTTCTATCTTTTCTAATCTTCTGTCGATAACGCTTAACCTAGGATCCATACTTTGGTTAAAGCACTCCTTCGATAGACTGAATCCAAACACCCCGGCCTTTGACTATTTCAAAATCTGGTGTTCCACACCCGGGGCAGCGCATAAATGCATGGGCTGTTTCTGGAATAAAATGGATTGCTTCACTTTCGTCTTCTTTTAAATGCGTCAAATCCTGAAGCTCCCACTCTTTCCCGCATACCTTGCATTTCAATATGTTTGACTCAACCTCAAGATCAATAATATTCTCATCTAAAGGCAGGTCATCGTATATTTTTTGTATATTTTCCAGGGCGAATTTAAAAACATCCAGATCAATCTGCTGCAGTTCTCCAATTTTAACCTGGACTTTAGTAATTTGCTTGATATTTTGTTTTTTAGCTTCCTGACGGGCAGCCACGATTACAGCCTCAGCAAGCGCCCACTCATGCATGCTTACCACAACCCAACAGTTCAGATATTTCCTTCTTCACAGCCCTGATTAGTTTGGGCAAAGCCTTCCTCACCGGAGCGGACAAACTGCAGCTCACGGTTATCTCTTTGGGCTGTATTCCAAAAATAATTGTTGGCGGCAATTTATTCAGCTCTTTTGCCGCAAACAATACTTCTGTTAAATTTGTTTCGTGCAAAGAGAGTTTTTTATGCATATTATCTGTCTTTGCACTTAAAAATAATTCATCTGCTGTTAAACGGAAAATAGTTCCCGGCTCAAGGTGAGCTTCCATGCAATCAATTATAACTGCAAAATCAGCATCCTCCAGAAAGAACAACAGGTCAATCCCGGCAGTGCCGCCGTCTATAAGATCAACCCGGGGGTCTAAAATTTCTCCGGAAAGTACATCTATAGCGTGTACGCCTACTCCTTCATCGCCCTGCAGAAAATTTCCAACCCCGATTACAACTAACTTTTTTCCGTTTTTAGGCATTTTCTAGTTCCTTAGCTTAAATGATAAATCTCTTTGCCTCACAATCCCCTTTTACTTCCAGGACATGCACCGCACAGGCAATGCAAGGGTCAAATGCACGGACAATCCTAACCAGTTCAATCGGATTCTCCGGATCCTTAACCGGGGCGCCTACCAAAGCCTCTTCAATCGGGCCCCTTTGTCCCTTATCATCACGCGGGCCGCCGTTCCAGGTGGTCGGAACAACTGCCTGGTAGTTTTCAATTTTATAATCTTTAATTGTAATCCAGTGTCCAAGGGCACCACGCGGAGCTTCGTGAAGACCCATACCGGAGCCCTCTTTGGGAATATCAAAAGGCGCAAAGGCCGGCTGGCCCGGTACAAGCTGATCAAGCCATTCGGGTATGGCATGGGCAACTGCGGAACATTCCAGGGCGCGTGCAAAGTGCCTTCCCAGCACGGAAAAAGCTTTCTCCTCACCCAGACCGGCAACGTCTTTTTGCTGGTTAACCCACAGTCTGGCCAGCGGACCGACTTCGTGCGGCAGTCCTTCGTACCTTGGGGCTTTCAGCCATGAATAGGCGCCGTCCTTCCTTGGACTAGGAATTGTGGCGCCGGCGCCCGGATACCTTCCCGATGCGCTGTCATTATACCAGGAGTACTTTACATCCTCCGTTATCTTTTTGGCATCGACAGAACCAAACTTGCCTTTTGTATAGCAGCCTCGTTTTAAGAACATCTTCTGACCCTCAGGGTCAGCCTCATCGCTTTCTCTGAACAAACCATAACAAAGCATGTTCGAGCAGCCTTTGCCGATACTGAACCATTCATCGGCATATGCGTTGGCAACTGCCAGAACATCAAGCACGTACACGTTATCTATGAAAGAAGTCATCTCTGCAAGGTATTGTTTATACAGGGTAATCTTTTCAGCAGTCACATTTTCAGTAACACCGCCTGCTGTAAAAGTTGTTACATGAGGCATTTTACCCCCGAAGACAGCAAGCATTTCCTGTGCTCTCTTGCGAATTGTCAGCGCCTGGATGTAATGCCCGACAGCTACATCATTAACAGCTTTTGGCAAACGGTAATCGCCTTTGAAACGCGGTATAAACGGCGCGACATCCGGGCCCAGAACATAATCTAAGGCAGCCAGGTGGTAAAAATGCAAAACATGTGACTGTATATAGTTCGCAGCCTGGATCAAATTGCGGACAATTCTTCCGTTTATAGTCGGCTGTACACCGAAAGCGTCATCAAGACAGAACATGGACGCCGTTCCATGGGCTATAGGACAGACACCGCAGATACGCTGTGTTATATGACAGGCGTCGCGCGGATCGCGGCCTTTTAATATTAATTCAAAACCCCTGAATAACGTACCGCTTGACCTGGCGTCAGTTACCTTACCGTTTTCAACATCAACTTCTATTTTAAGATGACCTTCAATCCTGGTTACCGGATCAACAACAATCTTTTGTGCCACTTATTTTTTCACCTCCTATTATTCAACTCTATGCTTTCTTTCTCTTATTCTGTTTTCTAAAGGTTCCTCAAAAAAGCCAGTTTGACGTGGAACAACTTCATTGTATGATACACCTTGCTTGTTCGTTATCGGGAATAGCCCATAAAAAGGCTCCGACTCATCCGGGAAGAGCGGCTCAGAGCATGCCTGACAGGGGGCGCCTGCTTTTATACACCAGTTAACATTGTTATTCCAGCCCCTCTTGTTGCAGTCAGACATGGCCCAGAAGCCCTTGCAGCCTAACATAGCAAGACAGCCTTCTTCACCCGGGTACTGTGCAAATTGCCCCTTGTCGAAATATTCACGTCGGAAACATTCCTCGTGAATGGGTTTCGGATAAAACATTTTAGGCCGCCCTAACCTGTCCAGTTCCGGAACCTGGTTTGTGGTCAGGACATAAACCACAGTCCCCAAGAAATGCCCGGGAGGCATGGGGCAGCATGAAATATTAATTACCGGTTTTTTAGTAACAACTTTATTAACAGCAACGGCTTCGGTAGGATTCGGAGCAGCTCCCGGGATGCCTCCGAAAGCAGCGCAGTTGCCTGCCGCTATTACAGCTGTGGCGGCATTTCCAAGAATGTTTACAGCCTGAAACATTGTCAATTCAATATTTTTATTCTCTGCGATTGTGCAGTAAATTCCATTATCCTTGATCGGAATCGCACCTTCAATGACAAGGAAGAACCTGTCTTTGTAATCGCGTGCTATTTCTTCTAAAAGCTCACCACAGAGATGTCCGGAAGCGGCCATTAAATTAGGATGATACCGTAAACTGATCACATCCAGCAGTACTTTTTCTATTGGGGGATCAACATTGTTCAGCAAAGAAATGGAACACCCCGTGCAGCTTGCGCCCTGCAGCCAGATCACAACAGGCTTTTCGTCGGCTGCAAAAGCAAGCTGATTTCCAAAATCTGGCCCTAATACACTTAAAAGATAGGCGCCCATGGCAGAACCCATACACAGTTTGACAAATTCACGCCTGGTCAGTCCCAATTTCTTTCCTCCTTTGCTTGATATTTTTGTAAATAGTTAACTAGTAAGGCCTAAAGTCCCCTCTCTCAAAGCCACCTGCCTTCCAAACGAAAATATACTTATATTAATATACATATATGATAACTATTGGTTATGCTTTTAGCAAAAAAGCTGTGCTTACGAAGAAACACAGCCCACAAGGCATATTTAAAAACACCCTGCCTTAAGGTTTAGCGCTCCCCTTCCCATAATTAGGAAATCCCCGTTTCCAGACACTCCCCTAGCCATCGGGACCGGAGAACAGATTAATTTTTTACCTAACAAATTATTTCGCAAGTAATTATACATCAACAAAGGAATTCCTTCTTTTTGATCATTTTTTGATTATTTTTTATTCATCTCTTTTTATAATTAGCAATAAAACCATAGACAGGTTTTACAAGCATAACATGGAAAAGACATTTGCCTTTTAAGTTCTTCCCAAACCATAGAAGCTCGTAGTAGATTTCATCATCGGCCGGGTTATTTTTATAATCCCGCTTTAACAAGCCTCATCATTTTATTCAGATTTTAAGGCTAAAGGAGGTTTAACTAAAAACTGCCATGCCCGAAAGAAGACATGGCAGTCAAAAGCCCAAAAAAGACTTTAAACTTGCACATATTCCCCTTTCCATAACGGGAGGCATACCTGTTTCCGGATATACCCAACGGCCTGAATACCATAGCTATTGCCACAGGTGATCAGGCTCGGAGAACTACGTATTATAATCTAAGTAAGTTAATTTTACATTTCTGGATAAAATCCTGCTAATCTGAAAAAAAAAATTACAAATAACAACTAACAAAATATAATTAAGGACATTCATTAGCAGGAATTTGTCGCAAGTTAGCGAAAGTATTTTATGAGATAGGGGGAGAAAAAACATGAACAGCAATATAACACCGCAGGTACTTGTTGACTTCTATAGCAAATTATCCCAGCTTTCACTTCCTGAGGAAAGTATTATTTTTGCCCCGCCCGGACCCCAGATGATCAGTTACGGACAGGAAAATAAAATCCCACTCTTGAATATTTGTTCTCCCCAGGTGGACACTAACTTCTTTTTCATCCTTTTGGAAAAGGTTGGTGAAATTATTATTACTCATTACCCATACCTGGAAAAAGAATGCCGGCAGATATTCTCGGCGCTTCCTACGGACATATCTGACAGGGAGTTATTTGTTGCCAATGTATTTAAGCCCGGGGTAAATTTGCTTACCCTTCTTAAAAATGATGTTTCACCTGAAGCATTCGGCTTTTTGATGACCCATGCTGTTAAGCCTTTAATGAGGCAGCTTGGAAAAATAGCGGCGCCGGCATATGACCTTGAGGAATGGATGAAAGGATCATGCCCTGTTTGTGGGGGCCGGCCCAGTTTGTCCTTGTTGGAAAAGGAAGTCGGCAAAAGATATTTATATTGCGGGTTGTGCGAAGTTAAATGGCGTTTTCAACGCCTGGGCTGCCCTTACTGTGCAAACCCGGAATCACAATTTTTTAGAGTCGAAGGGGAAGAAAAATACCGTATTTATTATTGTGAAAATTGTTCCGGATATATAAAAACAATTGACGAGAGAAAAATGGAAGGTACAGCAGATCTCTTTTGGGAAGACATTAATACGGTTCATCTGGATATTTTAGCTTTACGCGAAGGCTATATAAATATTCAGCCTGAACTACCATTATCTGCCTTGAAACAAAACGGGACTGATTAGCAGGAATATTTTCTGCTCCGCAGAATAGTAAAATTAAAGTTATTGAAAGGAAGGTAAATAATAATGCCACATATTGGAGCCCCCGAATTAATTTTAGTAGTCGCCTTGGCCCTGATCATTTTCGGCCCCGGCAAGCTGCCCGAGGTGGGAAAGGCAATTGGCAAAACCATTAAGGAATTTAAACGTTCCTCAAAGGACGTAATTGAAGAAAATCTGGAAGCAACCGCTGATAAAGAAGGTTCCCAGGCGGTCAAGGCGACAAAAGGTTAAACATTTAAAGGAAAGTGGTTGATTTGGCCGAAAAAAATGGTGAAATGCCCGTTATGGAACATCTGGAGGAACTCCGCCGGGTAATTATAGTTTCTCTTGTAGCAACAACTGTACTGGCTGTGGCTGCTTATTTTTTTAGCGACCGTGTTCTGGCCTTTCTTCTTGACCCGGTGACAAAACTGGGCCACCGGGTGATCTTTACCGGTGTTACTGAAGCTTTTTTCGTAAAAATAAAGGTGTCTTTTTTTGCTGGTTTCTTAGCAGCTCTGCCGGTTATCCTCTGGCAGATATGGAGTTTTATCATGCCGGCCCTGAGAAAAAAGGAAAAGTTTTATTTCACCTTAACCGTTCTAATCTCTTTTATTTGCTTTTTGGGTGGGGTAGTTTTTGGGTTTTTTGGAGTATACCGTTACGGTATAATGTTTTTACTGCGTTTTGCCGGCCCTGAACTATTCCCAATGCTGACAATCGATAAGTATATTTCTTTTACAATTACTTTTCTTTTACCTTTCGGGGTTATCTTTGAGATGCCCTTGATAACTTTTTTCCTGGCCAAACTGGAATTAATCAGTTATAAGTTTCTAGCCAGTCACAGGCGCTATGCCTTCCTGGCAATAGTTGTTGTTGCATCTGTAATTACCCCGACACCGGATATGATAACCTGTTTGCTGGTCAGTGGGCCGCTTTATTTACTTTATGAATTAAGCATCTGGATCGTCCGCCTGGTTGAACGGGGTATAACCCGAAGAAAACAGGCTGAAGAGCTAAATGATCTTACTGGCGTGCAATCGGCCGCCAGTTGATTGTTACACTAAGTGAATCGATCAGCAGTACAAATAGGCTAAAAAGTAAACCGCAATAATTTTTAATTTTGCGTAAAGCCGAAAAATTGCTGACGACTAATTAATGCAGTTAGAAAAATTAATAAGGAGGAATGCCTATATCATAAAAATCCTTTGAAAATCTTGGTTAAAGGAGGTTTAATGCTGAATAAAATGAAAAAAGATATTAGCCGTCGTGATTTTTTAAAGTATTTAGGACTAGGCACAGCCGGGACAGCGTTATTTGAAGGAGCGGCAGCCGTGCCGGCTATAGCAAGCGGCGGAGAACATCCCAGTTTTGATGTTCCCCCTTCAAAACTAAAAAGAGCCAAGGAAACACCGACCATCTGCGCGTATTGCGGCTGCGGATGCGGAATTATTGTTTATTCGGAAAACAATCTGATAACCCATATTGAAGGCGACCCTGATCATCCAATAAACGAAGGGTCTTTATGCCCCAAAGGATCAGCCATATCAGACGTCAACACCATTGTCGAAAAAATTAATAAACGTGTTCCCAACAAGCGCCGGGTAACAGATGTTTTATACCGCGCTCCGGGAAGCAGTGACTGGGAGATAAAAGATTGGGACTGGGCTCTTAATGAAATTGCCAAGCGTGTCAAGAAAACTCGGGACGAAAGCTTCCAGGAAAAAGATGACAAAGGAGTCGTTGTAAACCGTACCGAGGCTATTGCACATTTAGGCAGTGCTTCTATTGATAACGAAGAAAATTATCTGATGCACAAGCTATTGCGTTCTTTGGGGATTATAAATCTTGACCACCACGCCCGTCTCTGACACTCTACCACAGTGGCCGGTCTGGCCAACT
>DMZI01000044.1 GCA_003485325.1 Desulfotomaculum sp. | reverse complement strand
CCCGGCGGGACCAGGGAGGACTTCTTCGTGCTACATTCGACGCAGTAGCAGAGCGGACAGTGCCCGGTGCAGGCGGAGCACTTGGTGCACCGTGACGACCCCTCCATGATCTTCTGGAGGGGCTCCTTGCCCCCCCCCCGCCCCCCCCAGCCCCTTTTAAAACAACCCTGCCCCCGCCCCTCACCACCACCTTCAACAACCCCAACTCCCCCCCCGTCTTTTTGAAGCATTGGGCGTTTTTTTTCAATTCCCTCAGACACTTTTTCGTACATGTTAAGCACCCGCCTCTTATTTTAAATTAACCTTAGCTGTTATATGCTACTTGTTATTTTAAACTTAATCGTGCCTAACATGCAATAAGAAATATATAATTTATTTATTATTAACGAGATAATAATAAAATATTTTTGTAGCCTAAAGACTGCCCGCAAAAAATTCCCCGACCCTGGCGGCCATGCTCCTTTCCTGACCAAACCAGAAATGATCAATATCAGGATAAAGCACAATTTCCTTCGGTTCCGGCAGTTTTTCCACCTGCTGCTGAAGGCTTTTCGTGTTTATAAAACCATCCCGGGCGCCGCAGAGAAATATTTTCGGCTTTGTATATGCGTCAAGCAGGTCCGCAGGTTTGATAAAGGGAGATATTCCCGCCACCGCCCTGATTTTTTGTTCTTTTGCCGCCACCTTTAAAGCCACCATGCTGCCGAACGAATAGCCGCAGATTCCAATTCTTTCGGAATCAATCTCTTTTTTGCTTAACACATACGAAACTGCCGCCAGGGCGTCGTCGCATTCACCGATTCCGTTGTCATAGTATCCTTCACTGCCCCCCACGCCCCGGAAGTTGAATTTGAAGGAGGCCAGACCCTTCCCGGCCAGCGCCATACAGACGGCGGAAACAACATTGTTCCGCATATCGCCTCCCATCTGAGGATGAGGGTGACAGACAACAACAACGCCAAAAGGACCTTCCCCTTCGGGAAGCCTTAAAACTCCTTCCAAAGTAAGTTGACCGCTTTGAAACTCAACTCTTTCCTGCCGCATCGTTTTTCCTCCTGAAAAATGGTATGTGAACATTGCGTTATCATCGCTATTCCTTACCAACTAATATTATTCATAGCTTTACTATAAGCTTCCGTATGATTTTTAACAATCATTTTTATACTTTCTATTTCTTTATTTGATAGAAACTCGTTATGCTCTAAGATCCAATTATTTTCAAAAACTTTTAAAATACTTCTAAACACGTTATGATATTGCTGGTTAAATATTTCATCGCTCTTTAAATATTTATTATATTCATTGAAATGCCACTCCGTTGTGTGGAAATTACTTGGGATAGATGTGAAATAATAAAGCATACTACAGTCGGGATAAATATAAGTCAGCTTTATTTCAGCCTGTAAAATTTCTAAAATTACTTTTTCATACAAGCTAAGCAAATGTTTCTGCTTTTCTATTTCGTCAAGTGAATCAATATAAAAAGCATTATTTCTTATCACATCAAATACTGCAGGCGTCATTTTTTCCTTTTCGGTAAACCAACCACTGAAATCTTCAAAAAAAGAAGTGTTTTTAATTTTTTCAATAATGTCTCCTGACAAATACTCCTGAAAAAATTTAACATCTACCGCTTCTGTCACCGGATCAAAGTTACATCTTGCCGAAAGATCTCCATCTGCAAGAACAAGACTGAGCGGATCTATAATAATGAACAAAATAATAACTTTTCCAATACAACTTTTTAAAAGTCTAAGAAAAAATTGCGTTTCATTTTCTTTATTGAATTTGCCTGAGTACTGATACTTTGTCCTAATAGCATAAAAGGAATCAAAACCCTGCTTGTGAACGATCTTATGAGCGGTTTTTATAAGCTCATTGTGCTCATTGAAAAAATCAGAAAGTACAGTTTTAACTTCGGTATAATTAGTATCCATTATTTCTAATTTCTCCATAAGCTTTGCATTCATAGGAAAATAGTTTTTACTATTCCATTTATTTAGTTTTGTCTTTCCTGCACTGGAAAGATATAACATATTGTTTGCTACTTCAGATGCTTGTCGAATTGAATAAAACGAACAATCAAAATTGCCATCTTCATAAAGAAAAATTGAATTAATTAAAAGCTGAATGGCTTCGCTGATAAAACTGTTGCAAAACATAATATCACTTCTGCCTGTCATCATACTACTTAGTCCATGTAGGCATAGTAATAAATCATCATGTTCTGGTAAAATAAAACATTGCTTGTTTTTATATCGCATACCTTCAATTATCTGTTTTTCTAAATCATTGCTCATTTCAATCTCACCAACAAATTGCCTTTTTGTTTTTATCACTTATCCATGTTCTAAAGCGACAACTTACAAAAAACCAACAATCCAAAGTACACCGTTGTTCATAAGTAAGCGGTTTTATGAAGTGCCGCTGCAGTAACCCGGCGAAGCTTCAGCTACAAGGCTTTTCCAAACAAGTCAAGTCTTACAACAAATCAAGCCTGACCCCATGTTATTTGCCTATTTTTTTTACGGAACGGAATATGGCTCAATCATCATAACCGTGATAGTTTCTTTTGATAACTTGAACTTAATAAACAGATTATTTGCGCTGTTGATAATGCCAATGGCATCATCCGATTTTCCCGATATGCTCTCGTTTTCTACCGTATTAAGGATTGCATCCTCAACAACAGATTGAACATCATGACTTCTTAAATAGGAAACGGTTTCTGATGAAAATGTAAAACTGTACTGTTCATGCATGCTGCTTTTATCTATGCTAGTTTGCTGAAATCCAATCGGTATGGTAGCGAGTAACAGGATGACAAACAAGCACACAAAGGCATTTCTGATACACTCATATGATGAATAAACGCTGTTGTTCCTTATTAGATTTTGTTTGCGATTCAGTACAATACACTTATCATAATCCGAACGCAGAGTTGCTTCATTGGAAGCGAAACTATTAAGAGCGACGGTGTAAACTATATTTTCATCAATTAGGACTTTAACAGCAATAATACCGGCTATGAGAAGAAAAATTACGGCGACTGCGAGTAATACAAACGTAAGCCACTGAAGAAAAAACGTTGGAAACTTCTCAGAAATCGTATTGAGGACACCAGATGCACCCATTATCAGCGTGATTGCAATGGTTATACTGATGACATTTGTCTTGGCTTTATCCTCCAGTTTATCTTTTATATCAAATGTATCATCGTATTGCTGCTTTAAAACATCAGTATTGATTGCATCGGCATTCTCTATATGACAGAGCAAACTCTCTGACTCATCATCTTCTCCAGCATTTGAATATTTGTTGCGTAGCACCTTGTTATCTCTGTGATTTGCATACATAGGAAAAACTGCATCTATGATTTTTCTCATACTATGCCTCCATGACTAGGGAATTTACGATAGCCTTGTCAATTGGCAAGTGAGATGTAGAAATTAGCCATCCCCATTCGCCAGTTGGATTTACTTCGATGAAATAATATGTTCCATCTACCAATGCAAAGTCAATGCCGCTAAACTCCAATCCGAGAAAGCGCATCAAATCTAAAATCTGCTGACGCATCTTTGATGGCAGGTCAATGCGGTCATAGTTGAGTTCTTCTTTGGCGCACTGTCGCCAGTCGCCTTCAATCTTTCGTCCGTTTTTTATGATACTAACTGCGAAAAGCTCATCCCCAATTACCGTAACACGAAGATCTGTTTTGTTTTGCAAGCACTTTTGAATAATAACTGGTGCTGACTTAATTTCTGCATTGAATAGTTCTCGCCCAGTAACTATAGTAGAGTAAGTGAACATCTCTTGCCCACTATCATAAAAAAGCGCTGTATCGAGTGATTTTACTACATAAGTACATTCTTTCTTAATATCAGCCGGGAGCGAGTTACCTAAATAAGTTGCTGGCACTGCAAGTCCGAAGCGTTTTGCACACTTAAGTTGGTACAATTTGTTTTCTGCTCGATACGTCGCTACCGGATGATTTACCCATTTTGCTTTATCAAAAGCAATTAAGTTGCGAATGAACGCACTCCATTGACTTCTATATAATTGCTCATGTAAGGAATATGTTTTTCCTGTTCTAAGAAACACAGGGGCGCGAAAATAAACAGATTTTAAGGTATCTGATGTAATTTTATAAGTGCTACCATCCATCTTTATATTGAGGCAGTCTGTCTCCAATGAATATAAGATTTTATACTCAGCAAAATGATCACGGTTGATTCGTAAATAACTTTTTCTGCGTCGTTCAAGCTCGTAGCAAATCAAATCAGATGAGTAATCGATAGTACTGGAAACCACCAAATAATTTACGTCATTCACCTTTTTGATCTTCTCCGGTCTCTCGATCACATTTTTTTGATTGCGGCAAACGCGGATCACTGCTTAGCATCATAACTTCATTTGTACCACATTTTGTCCAGTACCCGCGTTTTTCTTGAAACACGCAATCGCTAGGAACAGGAACAACGGACGGTTCGGTATAACGATGTGCTTTTTCCAATAAGATGTGTTCTTTCATAATTAAAACCCCTTTTATGTAATTTAGTTTTAAAACTTCGCATTAATAGACGTGTCGATATTCTATCTACGCAGCAAATTCTCGGACACGAAAACATTGCGACAACAGAAATATACACGCATGTGGATGATAGTCAGTTACAGACTGCCGTCAATGCAAATCCCAGATGTAAAGCTGGACTCCCTCATTGAAGCATACTCAAATGTGAATTTCAAGCAGTTTCCAAGTCTTTTAGTTTAAGTAAATTAGTTTTATCGCTTTTATTTTTATAAACTACTATCTTTACTTTGGACGGATACGTGAACTTAATGCGACTCACCTTAAAAGTCCAGATTATGAGCTCAAGCAGTTCCTGGTCTAAAATGTTGTCATATCCCCTAAACCGAGTTATCCCCGAACCCAAGACAGGCAAGGCGACGGTCTTGCCTGCATAAACCCTATCTACTTCATTCCAGAAATTCAACAAGCAGTTAATGTAATCATTTATTTCGAGATACGCTCTGTTGTCGGCGTCGAAGTGTGTCAGGGCTGTAAGAAGATAATCATTTACAACGCATATCGTCCCGAGCTTATACTTTGTCTTCTTGCCAGCAGAGCGAGTTGCATTTTCCGCGATTACCACCTCGCGCAAATGGGCATCGGCGGAGATAATGCCATCAAGCTCCTCGACATTATCTTTGAAGAACTTATTGATAAATATTCCATTTAGAGTACTTTTTGCGATAACCTTATCGTCCACCAGCGTGTCAAAATACTCATTGAAAGCTATAGCTTTGAGATCTGCCTGCTCTGAGAAGATATCGCCGAATTTCACCTCAACCTCCGAGGTGTTGATTTTCAGCCGTATGCTCCGGCGCACATTCGAATGAATCCAAATCCCAATGTACAGAACAATGAGAATGACCAAGGCGGTCAGGCCTATGGCTGTTTTACACTTCGTACCTATTTCGACAAAAAGGAATGCGATAGACGTTATGACGCTTATCACACTCAAAGCGAAATAGAATTTACGTAGTATTCTTTTGTCGAAAAACAATACTTTCATAAAATCCCCCTTTGCTAATCAGTCCCCATTGGACATACGTTTCTCGGCTGTAACTTTCGATAGTCCAGAGCCTAATCTCCGAGTTCCATCTGTCTGTGGATAATGTGCAATTGGATTATTCAATAGACTTAACCTATTGCATCTTTTACAGCTTGATAATCCCAATAAAGTTGACCGTCTTTACGGTAACACATAGCAGTATGAGTGCCTGTGTTTTTTACAGCATCTGGACAATTGGTTTTATAAATTGTTGCCGCTTTATATAGCACAATAATTTTCAAACCATCACTAACAGCTTTATCACACTCGTACTCTATGTAGCTACGATAATCCACAGAGTATCCGCGTACACAACTTTTTGTCTGACTGTTATAACTATTACAGTATTGGCAACTTCCACTTCTTACAGTTTTTGTGTTTTTTCCGATAATCAGCACGAAAGCCTTAGATACGTCAAGCCTTTTCCCGAGCGAAGTCTTAATACTGCAGTTTAGACTTCCATCCCGTGCTTGTGTTAAATCATGAGCATCTGTAAAAGACAAGCTCCAATATTTACTGTCATTCCATTTATGTAGCTGGTCAACTGCGTCTTTATCTCCGGTCCAATCCGCTGCAATATAGGTCTTTGTCCTGTAAGCCATAGTTAAATAACTCCTTTCGCTTCATAAATATTTATTTCTTGCATAACTTCCTTTATCAAAAGGGATAGTTGTTGGCTGATTAATATCTAACCGCTCGCCCGCAAGGTACAAAGCATATTAGGTCGTTGTTTGGCAATCGGCACGAAGCATTTTAAAGAACGGAAACACGGCGGTCTAAAATGTATTGAACTCTGTTTACATTTCATCACCTGAGATTAATCTTAAAATGTTTTCACATTTTGTGCGATTATCTGATTCTGATTTTATTATTTCATTTAGCTGTGCTAATTCAGCATAAGCCCGTTCTTCAACGTCCATTTCTTTATAATCAGTTATAATACTATCGTTGCAAACATTCATGGCATCAATTAAATCATCATGTTTGATACGTAATCCTTGGAAAAAGTATGAATCGGTTAAAGATTTCCGGGGGAATTCAGCTATTTTTTTTAGCAATAATAAAGGCTGGCTCCATGATGAGTTTGATTCGGCTATATTTCTTATTTGGAAGCCGATTTTTAAATATTGCAGATCTGGAAGAAATTTACCTTTTAAAGCTCCCTCTAAGCGGTCTTCCAAGTCTTCTAATATTTTTTGAATGATATCCTCAGACAAACTATCATAAGGATGAAATTCTTGATACATACGATTAGCGTCATCTATAATACGTTTTACCTGGGTTTGAATAAAATTTTTAACATCCCCGTTAATTGACTTAAAAATTTGTGAATGTCCTTCGTCTGTGATACGTTCCATTTCCCGTTGTAATAAAGGTATAGCTTTTATTGGTACCCAATGCATTCCTTCCCCAATGCTATAACTTAGTTTTTCCAATAAGCGACTGCCTGCTTGCTTTTTGTTATTCAAAGCACGAAGAGTATTGCCATCAAGGACAGATATTCTATATTTCACCTCTCGCGATATAGAGCCTTCTTTCCGAAGACTCTCAACGCCAAACCATTCGGCTTTTATTGGGGCGTCAAATGGTTTAATCCTGGTTGTTTTATCGAACGATACCAATAGACCTTTTTCAAACAAACGACTTATTTGATCAGCCAGAGGATCAAAGCAGGGGATACCTATTTTCTCTGTAGGACTTGTTATTTTCCCATCGCTGTCAACAGCTGTAACTTCTCCTGTTTTTTCATCAACTATTGTATGATCGTTTTTTAAATCAGAATCCATACTGTCTATTTGTGTTTTCCAACAATCTTCTACATATTTACTCCACATTTCAGCAGCTTCAGGTGAACCTTTTGCCGGAACTAAGTGTGGTATATTAATAGTCTTTTTTGAGAGCGGAACTGAGTTAGCATAATGAAAATCAAACCAGTTTTTCCAAACTGATAATAATTTTTGATCACTCTCAAAAACAAAACTTGCCTGAACATGTGTAGTATTAGTTAAACCGAAGTTCGGTGCGGGACTATTTAAAAAGACAACCTTATCAGCAGAAGAAAAGAAACATAAAACGCTGGAAAATCCACCTCTGCTAATATTCTGCGGCAAAATATGGATATCCAGACGATCTATAAATACACTTTCAAGTAATAGCAGTTGATTAAGATCTTTTTCATTAGTTGCACAGGCAGGATAAAGTACAACAATAAGCGTACATTTTAAATTTTCTTTTTCGCGCAATATATTTCCAAGCAAATTTATTCCTGCATGATCGAGATCATAAATTATACCAAAAAAACTTTCTGCACATTCGAACAGAGAATAAAATGGAACTGGATGTGCATATGAAGCCTGTCCCGTTATTATTCTTGGTTCCGGCCAAATAAAAGGAGGTATAGGATCAACTATTACATTACTCACAGAAGCACCTCCGGCAAAAGTTAAATTAAAAAATTATTTTCTATCATACTGTTGTATTAAACAACAACCATTTTCTTTCTGCATCTTGTGATAAGTTTTAGCGCCAAGGAAAACTTTGGATCAGTTTTAAAATGCTTAATCCACAATCGCCTTTGAAAAGGCATCTGCGGCATCTGCGTAGAATTCTATATTAATTTTTGTTGCCATTTCATCCGGCAAATCGAAAAGCTGCCTTCTGGAGGAGATGGGCATGAGCAATACTGCAGCGCCTTTCTCGACAGCAAGTTCCGCAACGGCAACCGGGTTTGGAATCATTTCAATAGAACCACCCAGGTTTAATGCGCCAACAATTATTAAACCGCCTTTTACGCTTCGCTCTATTAACCCGCCGCAGAGCGCAACGAGCACAGGCAAGCCGAGCCCCTGTCCGGAATGGTCGACATCCATAGCACGCAACTGAATAGAAAATTCATGGGCGCGCGGGTCGCGGTCACCAACGAGCTCTTTTGCCCTTATGTAAAGGTTCTGTTCACCATAACGCACACTTTCCCGGAAAGGCGGTGGAACAGGGGTGTTTAGAATCCTTACCCCGTTTCCCGGTCCTGTTGCAGCTTCAATCCTAAATAAAGCCGGCGAGGCGTCTTGTCCGCCGGGGCTAATCGCCCACACTTGTCCGGGAGGAAGCGGATCGCTTTCAATAGTTTCATTGGTATGCAACTCAGGAGTTGAAACAAACTGCTCAATTCCATCAACGCCCAGCATATAGCTGAAATGCGTGTTTCTAAATTCGGTTTTCAGACAGCGCTTTTGCTGTTCTTTAATCCTTCGTCTGGCTTCTAACGCAACACGGATGATTTTTTCGAGTTCCTGATCAGGAATTGACATTTCAGGGTCGGGAAAAATAAGTTTAATTAAGCCGTTTACGGTTTTGCTTACGGCTTCGATATCCCTTCCGCTAAGCGCTCCTCCCCAGTTAACCCGCCCCTGCAGAACCGATAACCTGTTAACATTGCGGAGTTTGCTCCAGCACTCTGAAATAAAATCACTAACCAGGCCAAAATGGCCGGTAAAATGTATGTGCGGATTTAATTTGGGAAATTCCCACCCTGGGCAATAGGAATGAATCCGGTCCATGAAAGCCGTATCATTGCGCATTTCAGTGGGCAGAGGGCTAAGCAGGTGGCCGATACGCTGCTGCTGCTGAACATCAACGTCAAGGTTTCCCAGCATCACTATTCCGCCAAAAGCCCGGATGCTTTCCTTGCCGCGTGAAAATTCACCGGAAGCCATATAACCTTTCATAATGTTTACGCCATCCTTCTGATCGAAGGAAATACCGGAAACCTCATCAAAACAGACAACATCATAGTGGCAAACAAGCCCCTTCTGGCCGTTGGAGTTGTTCACAAACATCTTGGCAACCGTGGCTTTGCCGCCTGAAATTAGATGGGAGTAAGGCGATATCTGCTGGTAAATATGGCTTTTACCAGTGCCCCGCGGGCCTAATTCCACCAAGTTGTAGTTCCTTTCCACAAAAGGAACCATCCTCAACAAGGTCACCATCTTCGCCCGTTCGGAGAGGTTCTCCGGCTCCAGACCTATAGAACGGATGAGAAAATTCTTCCACTCTTCTGTTGTGAATTCCCTTCTTCCTTTCTCTAACACCATTAACACATCTGTCTTGGATAACTGAATAGGCCTGAGGCTGTCAATCGCAAAAGGACGCCCGCTTTTCTCAGTGGCAATAGCTGAATCATATGTCAGGTTAACCTCGGCGTAAAAACCGTCAGTTAACATTCTCTCGTTATCATGGACCAGGTTGTCGTCTATTCTGACATCTTTAAGGCCCAGGCTGGGGAGTTCCGCTATGAAGCAATCGTTCCGGGAATCCAGACGGGCTTTCAAGAGATCAATTATCTTGATAGAACCTCTTTCCCTGGCCCTGGCTTTAAAGAGTTCCTCGTCTCCGGTCCGGACGGTACGATCTTTAAGCTGCCTTTCAACTATCTGAAGGCCTTCTTCTATCTCTCCCTCGTCTATGGTTGCGCAATAACGCCCCAAGAGGAATTCCACAACATAGGTTGGAACGGGATACTGGCGGCTGTATTTTCGAACTAAGTCCTTACGGACCAAATAGCCGTCAAAAGCTGACGCGCCCAATTTATCGATTTTATCTATCTGCATTTAACTATCACCTCCAACGGTCGTCGCCTGTTTTTTAATTACCTGCCCGGAAGGATTCAATAAAACCAAACTGACTGCCGTACCTTCAAGTGTTTCATCCTCTACAAGAAGAGATATCTGCCCTTTGGGATCATTCTGCTTTGGCCTGGCAATTCCGGATTCGGGATTGTTTGGTTTGGTCCGCAGTTCGGCGGAGATTTCCGTGCTGCCGCTGTCTAAAGAAATGCGGCAGCGCATACCCGACCATTTAATGTCCACAATATTCGCTGTAATAGGGACAGCGGCAATATTTGAAACAAATGTTAAATCGGCGATAAGGCATTCCTGCAGACTTACACCCCCGTGAGCGTATTCATCCCCTTTTATAAAAAGGTGAATGCAGGGCGGATAAGCGAAATTCATAAGTTTATTCCAATACCAGCCTGCAGTTGGAACGTCAACATGCGAACCCGGCTTGATTGCGGCGCACCGGGCCCAACGGCTTTCAGTCAGGTATTTCGGCAGGCTAAGGGATGGCAGTCCGCCAGGAACCAGCAGCCAGCCATGATCCGTCAACACACGAACCTTCTTCCAACCGGCTTCAAACAAAGTTTGAATTCGCTCCAGAAGCAGCTGAAGCTGATCTTCAATTCTGCCGGCGAGTTTCGCCTGCATTGCGTGACCAATCTTGTCAAATTCACCAAACTCCGTCCAGGCCCGCGCCTCCGGTTTATCCGGCTCGCCGGTTTCGGTGGGGTCAAGCGCCTGGTAGCCAGCTTCAGCGAGCATCTTACGAAAACGGCTGGTATTCAGCGGCAGGCCGCCTTCAGCAACCACCGGCTGAAAATCTTCAGATTGCGGTTGACCGGCAAGCTTTTCAGCTATCGGCGATCTTGCCGGTTTTGTTGTGGCTGTAACAGTCGGCAGGCCTGTCCAATATTTTTTTGCGCTGACTTTAATCTGCTGTTCTTCAGCCATTCTGATTAACCGCTGGCCCAAGTCGAAGCGTAATCCGTCCACAAACAGCAAACATTCGCCTTGTTCCGCAACAATTTTGTTGGAGTTATCCGTATGATCAGGCAGAGGAGCCGCGGCAATCAGGCTTTGGAAATGTCTGGCCGTATCATCAAGCCAGGGAAGATAAATACTCCTGACGGCGGTTTCCACCGCTTTTGTATCCTGAGCTGTTTTAACACTGGCAACAGCCTTCAGGACAGCGTCGTCAGCCAGATAACCCCCGCCTGAATAATTTTCAGCCACTTTTCCTAAAGTATCCCCGCCAATATTTTGTGATGTTTGACGCGCCAACACTGCCAGGCTCTTCAAAGCCCCGGCGAGCGGGCTGCGGCCAAGCCTGGCCCAAACCCAATCGCGGCGCATACCATGCTGTTTTTCAAGTTCCTCTATATTCCGCCTGGAAAAAGCAGGATTATGATGTTCCAATTCCAGAAGACTGTCTCGAAGCGAATTTTCCTCAGCTTCGTTTTCATCGGGCCAGGGTTCTTTATCGAAGATCAACCTGTCAGGTTTTGAGCGCTTGAGCAGATCCGGTATATTCGGATAAAGGGCCGGGGCCTCTGAGTACCTCCGCCATATGGCCAACCAGGCTCCTTCGCGCAGGCCGAGCTTTTCGCCGCCGGCGAGATCGTCTTCATTTGCCGGATCGTAGCTTAGTTCAACCCGGCAGCGCGAACAGAATGCCGACCATTTGTTCTCGTCCCAATTTTCTCGTACCCGCGCCGGATCGTTCAACCAGATCAGCAAATCCCTCTGTGTATCCGCAATCATCAGCTTATCAAAGTCTTCAGCTTCAAGTCGTTTGTCCCGAAGCCTTGCGATAGGGGTCGTAGCCAGCTGGGCAAGCGCCCCGCGCATCGCTTTCCGGGTCTGCTTGTCCAGGGCAAGGTCAAGACAAAGACCGATATCTTCCGAAGTAAGAAAAGCCTCAATTGTCCAGTCCTTGCCGTTGCGCTGGGTCCATAACGCGCCCCGGTACTGCAGTTCCACCAAAGGCTTTAAACTGTCCGGGCATTCCTCTACTGCCCGGAGTATTTGCCGGCTTACGTCAGGCATATATATGACCGGAACCGAATCCTCAGGAAAATTGACCTCCGGCAATGTTCTGTCCACTATACATCTGAGCCAAATTGCCGGCCCGGTTTTTTCTTCCGGGTTGTAATCCCCCAAGGTAAAAAGTTCAGGCATGAGGAGGCGCAGTTGAGCCGCCAACTGATTCCACTGGCCGTCCGCATCTGTCCACAGAATTGCCGCCGGAGCTGCGACATCGCCAGGGTTGTAGCGGCCGGCGTGTATTAAAGAGTTACGTACTGCTTCTAATAAAGTAGCCGGTGATTCTTTAGATGTTTTATACATTGATATCCACCTCCGGATCTCCGGCTGCTCTTTCACGAGCTTTGAGTTTTACAGAATTTGCAATGTGGACATCGTTGATTCTATCCCCGGTAAACTCGCCGTTTTTCCAAAACCAGGGGAATTGTTCTTTTGACCTATCAGGTTCTTTGCCCCGGTCTTTGGACCAGCTTATATTCGGCTTCCAGCGCAGAACACCGGCCCCGCTTTTTCCACCGGGGATATCAGAAGCCATAAACGGGCGTATATTGATTCTTACCCCGTCATTTATATCCGGATTCCACCCTACAGGCTGCTTCTCAACAGGTTTCCAACGGACAAAGATATCAAACGGCGGGTCGCCTTCAAGTATCGCAATCAGCCGCTTCTGCAGTTCAACGGCAGCCGCCAGGCGGTCTTCCGCTCCATCTTCATTCCTCTTAACTCCATCCTTCTGCCGGTTGATCCAGTCTCCCAAGTAACTGTAGGTCAGGGTTTCCAACAGTTTTTTCCCCTTATCCCCGCCTTCGGCAAGTCTGTGATAATTTACCAGCGCATGAAAACCGTCACGCTTGCGTCCATCCCAGATATGCCAGATAAAAGGCCGGTGGTGGAATAATTTACAGTGCTGTTCGAAAAAATCATTCCGCAGCCATTCGTCAAGGTCATTTGCAGTTGATCCGGTTGAGGCAA
>DMZI01000007.1 GCA_003485325.1 Desulfotomaculum sp. | reverse complement strand
GACTTGGTTGAATTGCATTGGAAATTATCGGGAATGACCCATTTTAACTTGACAGCATCTAACTGTTAACTATGCTTGACAAGCTATGACTGAGTTGTTAAACTTATGTTTAACTAAATAATTATCTAAAAAAACAAAAAAAGGGGGAGTAGTTCTTGGCAGAACAGGTTGTATTTCATCCGGATATCCTTTGCATTCCTGAGGGAGGGGAAAAGCCATACTTAATCGCCTATAAATGCTCGTGCGGTTCGGCATGGTTCCCCAAGTTGCCGTACTGCCCGAATTGTTGGTCAGACAAGCTAGAGCCGATGCCGCTCAGCAGGACAGGAAAAATTTATACCTATACAATAGTTGCTGTCCCACAGCCGGGTATTCAAGCCCCGTTAGCTTATGGATTTGTTAATTTCCCGGAGGGTGTGAGCATCTGCGCCCAGATTGATATTCAAGGCGACCTCGAAACAATTCAAAAAGCGCTCCATGTTGATATGGATGTTGAAGTGGCAGCGGGAGTTATCCGCAAAGATAAAGACGGAAACGAGATCATCAGCTACAAGTTTAAGCCGATTTAAGAGATTTTTTAATTCAATATCAAAAAGCTAATAACATAGAAAAACTAATACTTAAAGGGAGGTTTAATGATGAACGATAGGGAAGTTTATATAATTGGGGCGGGCATGACCCAGCTATATAGAAAAGCTCCGATGCCACTGGATGAACTGGGCAGACAGGCTATATTTGCGGCGGTAAAAGACGCCGGAATCAACTTTAAAGAAATAGGATCGGTAACCGTAGGGAACATGGGCGGGCTGTCAGGCGCCATCTGCATCGGTCAGCGGATTGCCTGCACTATCGGACTCGGCGGCGTCCCCATGATCAACGTTGAGAGCGCCTGCTCGAGCGGCGCGATGGCCGTCAACAAAGCAGCCGAGCACGTAGCCACCGGTAAGGCTGACATAGCCCTGGCCGTTGGTGTTGAGCATCTTTCTTCCATCAGGGCAGGCGGAACTGCTTTCGCTCCTGATTCAAGAGACCCGGAAGGTTTGCAGGGAGCAACCATGCCTGGCATTTACGCAATGAGAACCCGCCGCTACATGCACGAGTTCGGCGCCACGCTTGAGGATATGGCGCTTGTTGCCGTCAAGAACCGCAGGCATGCAATGAACAACCCCTATTCTTCCTTCAGAACCCCGATCACTGTGGAAGAGGTCGTCAACGCCAGAATGGTCTCCGACCCGCTTACCCTTTTAATGAGCTGCCCCAACGCCGACGGCGGCGCCGCTGTAGTTGTGGCGACCAAAGAAATAGCTCAGAAACTGGGCAAAAAGCTGGTCAAGATTGCGGCCAGCCACATTACTTCCGGTATTTTCAAGAATTCATTCAGGGATTTTACGGAAATGGAAATCACCATCCGCGGCGCCAAGGAGTCCTATGAAGAGGCAGGCCTTGGCCCCGACGACATCAGCATGGTTGAATGCCACGACGCATTCGTCATCGGTGAAGTCTTATACCTGGAAGCCATGGGATTCTGCAAGCATGGCGAGGCTATCCCCTTCCTGAAGAGCGGCCAGTCCGATTACGGCGGGAAGGTAGTCTTCAGCCCGAGGGGCGGTTTGCTGTCCTGCGGCCATCCGACAGGATGCTCGGGATGCGCTCAAATCGTAGAGGCCACCTGGCAGCTGCGCGGCGAAGCCGGAGACCGTCAGGTACCGGGATGCAAAGCCGCATTAACACACGTAACAGGCGGTGGAGTATACGGTTTGGATAACGCAGCCTGCACCATACATATTTTAACTAATTAGTAAGGGGATGATCGAATGGGTGTCAAAGTTAAAGACAGGGTCGCCCTTATTACCGGCTCCGGAAGCGGAATTGGTGAAGGCGTAGCCAAAAGGCTTTCCCAACATGGGGCCAAAATCGTTATCAACGATGTTGTGCAAGACAAGATTGACAGGGTAGTGGAAGACATTAAGGCAGCCGGCGGCGAAGCTATTGGCATGAACATTGACATTACCAAAAAAGACCAGGTCGACGAAATGTTCAAAAAGACAGTTGAGACTTTTGGACGGATCGACATTCTGGTTAACAATGCGGGGGTATCAAGGGACAAAGGCATTTTAAAGATGACCGAAGCGGACTGGGATTTTGTAGTAGATATCAATCTTAAAGGGCAGTTCTTCTGCTGCCAAGGCGCGATAGGTTACATGAGGGAGCAAAAATTTGGCCGGATCGTCAATATTTCTTCCCGCGCCTGGTTGGGCGGGGTCGGCCAAACCAACTACGCCGCTTCCAAGGGCGGGGTGGTCAGTCTCACCCGGACTCTGGCTTTAGAGCTGGCCAGGTTTGGGATCAATGTCAACTGCATATGCCCTGGCTTAATCAAAACACCGCTTTACGATGCTTTGACCGAAGAGCAGATTGCCGCGTTAGTCAAGGCGCAGCCGATGGGCGAAATTGGGAAACCTTCCGACATAGCCCAGGGCGTACTGTTCTTTGTAGATGACGACGCCGGTTATGTTACCGGACAAGTTATCTTTATCTGCGGCGGAAGAAGCCTGTGGAGCTCTTTATCCGTATAAAGCGAGGAGGGTAGAAAATGCAAATTAAAGACAGAGTAGCGCTGATTACCGGGTCCGGAGGCGGAATAGGCGAAGGAATTGCCAAGGCAATGATTAATGAAGGCGCCAAGGTAGTTATTTTGGATATCGTGCCGGCCAGCGTAGACCGCGTTGTAGGCGAGCTTAAGGCAGCCGGCGGCGAGGCCATCGGTGTTGTTGGAGACATAACTAAAAAAGATGAAGTTGACGCAATGTTTAAGAAGGCCGTTGACACATTCGGCAGGCTCGACATCCTGGTTAATAACGCCGGTATTGCCAAGGACAAAGGGTTCCTGAAGATGACCGAATCAGACTGGGACAGCGTTTTAGCCGTTAACTTAAAGGGAATGTTTTTATGCAGCCAGGCTGCAATGGGGTACATGCGGGAGCAAAATTACGGACGGGTCATTAATATTTCTTCCCGCGCCTGGTTGGGCGGCCCGGGACAGGCCAACTACGCCGCTTCCAAAGGCGGGGTGGTCAGTCTGACCCGTTCTTTGGCGCTGGAGTTTGCCAAAAGGGGAATTACAGTAAACTGCATAGCACCCGGATTAACTAACACACCCTTGTGGCAGGCACTGCCGGAAGAAACCAAAGAACGTCTGACCAAGGCACAGCCCACACAGACAATCGGAAGTGTTTACGACATCGCCCGCGGCGTAATCTTCTTTGCCGCTGACGGGTCAAGCTACATTACCGGTCAGGTCGTTTACATCTGCGGAGGCAGAAGCCTCTACGCAGGTTGATTATAATAATTGAAAAGCTGCAGAAAAGGGGTTGCCAATATAGCGGACCCCTTTTCTGTGCTATATTCGAAGAAACCAAATTATTAGAGGTGAAAGAGTAATATGGGTTCGCTATCAGACATCCGGGTACTTGAGTTTGCCAGCCCGTATGGCGCATACGCAGGTAAGATGTTTGCCGATCTGGGCGCTGACGTAATCCACATCGAACCCCCGGAAGGGGATCCGACAAGGTCTGTTTGGCCTTTTTACAAGGACAAGCCCGATCGGGAAGGAAGCTTGAAGTATCTTTATCACAATACCAGCAAACGCGGCCTGGTACTTGACATAACCAGGCCGGAAGGACAGGAAGTATTTTTAAGGCTGGTCAAAACCGCTGACATTGTTATTGAGGCTTTTAACCCCGGGTTTATGGAATCTTTGGGTTTGGGTTATGAGAGTTTAAAAAAAGTAAACCCCAGGATCGTTTATGTTTCGATCACACCTTTCGGCCGGGAAGGCCCCTATGCGGATTTTCCGGCGTCAAACCTGACTGTAAGCGCGCTGTCCGGATGGCTGTATCTGGCCGGCACCGGCAACAACAAGCCTGCCCTGGCTTATGGCGAGCAGGCCTTTATGATGGCTTTTCTGTATGCCGCCAGCGGAGCTATGGCTGCTTTTTACGATGCGGAAGCGACCGGCGAAGGTCAGCTTGTCGAAATTTCCATGCAGGAAGCAGTGGTTACCGCCTGCGAGAACGCCTGCCAGTACTGGGATCTGGAGAAAATCGAGCGCCGGGCGACCGAGGAAATCGAGGCCGGCAGGAATGTCTACGAATGTAAGGACGGGTTTGTCAGCGCCATGTTCTCCATGGGTGACAACCGTTACCTTTGGGATCCGTTCTGGCAGTGGATGAACGACGAAGGGCGTCCTGACCTGGCGGAAATTTTCGGCAGCGACGACTTTAGGGGCCGGGCCTACAGGGCGACAGACGAAGCCAAGAAAGTTTTCCGGGAAAAAGCCGAGCCGTTTATCAAACAGTTTGACAAAATATACATATACATTGAAACTCAGAAAAGGCGCACTGTCTGCTACCCGGTCAACGACCCCAAGGACGTCTATGAAAATGAACAGCTGAACTACCGGAACTATTTCAAGAAACTCTATCACGAGAGACTGGGCGGGGAGGTCGTCTATCCCGGCGAGGTCCATTACCTTGAAAAAATAGAGTGGGGCTTGAAGCCTGCGCCGACGTTCGGCCAGCACACAGTAGAAATCTTGAAGGAACTGGGCTATGCCGACGAACAGGTCAATACCCTGAAGGAAGGGGGTGTGGTAATTGGCTAAGCCGATATTGGATGGAATCGTTGTCTGCGACTTTTCCTGGGTGGGAGCGGGTCCTATTACTACACAAAATCTTGCAATGATGGGCGCCACGGTAATTCACATTGAAACGCACAAGCGGCCGGAAATCTTGAGGGTGACGCCGCCGTTTAAAGACAGGAAGCCCGGGGTCGAAAGAAGCGGCTACTTTTCACCGAGGAATGCCAACAAACTGGGCCTTTCCCTGGATTTGGCAAAGCCTGAAGCCATTGCAGTAGTCAAACGCCTTCTTACAATGAGTGATATTGTCATCAATAATTTTTCCTTCGGCGTCATGGACAAATGGGGGCTGAGCTATGAGGATTGCAAGAAGATAAAGCCCGATATCATCTACATTGAAATGCCTCCGCAGGGAAGGACCGGGCCGCACAAGGACTTCATGGCTTTCGGATCTCTGATTAACGCTCTTGTAGGGGCTACCTTCCTGACCGGCCATCCCGATCAGAAACCGGCCGGAACAGGCACCAACTATACCGATCACGTTCCCGTTCCCGGCCACCTTACCTTTGCCATTATGGCAGCTTTGAGGCACCGCCGGAAGACCGGCGAGGGGCAGTTCATCGAACTGGCCCAGTCACAGGCCGGGGTGAATATGGTATCCGCCATACCCGTGATGGATTATGCTGTAAACGGCCGGATCCAGCAGAGGATGGGGAACCGCCATCTTGAATTAGCCCCCCATAACTTATATAACTGCAAGGGAGAGAGAAACTGGATCGCTATTGCGGTATACAACGACCAGGAATGGGAATCCCTGAAGAAAGTTATGGGCAGCCCGGAATGGGCTGACGATCCGAAGTTTGCTACCAATGAGGGCAGGAAGGCCAACGAGGACGAACTGGACGCCAAGATTGAAGAGTGGACCTCCGCCAAGTGGCACAGGCAACTGATGGATGAACTTGTCAGGGAGGGTGTCCGCGCCGGGGTGGTGCACAGCTGCCGCGACGTCACCGAGGACTACAACCTTGTAGAAAGGGGCTTCTGGACATACCTGATGCACCCTGAAGCAGGCCTGGCGCTTTATAATCACAGTCCCATGAGGATGTCCAAGGTACCTGTACTTTCAACCACACCTGCCAATATGATCGGTCAGCACAACCAGCAGGTTCTGCACGATCTTTTGAAATACACCGATGAAGAAATAAAAGAAATGGAAGAAAAGGGTGTACTTAATTAATATTTAAAAAGATATAAGTTAAGGAGGTTGTTTGCTTAATGGATTTTACCATACCCGAAGAATTCGTTATGCTTAAAAAGATGGTCCGCAAGTTTACCGAAAATGAAATAATGCCCCTGGAGATGACTGTTATCGAGCGTGAAGCCGACCGCGGCTTTGAAGCAATTTCGTCAATTCCCCCCGAAGAGGAGAAGAAGATCCTGGCCAAGGCCAAGGACCTCGGCCTCTGGGGTATAGACGTGCCGGAAGAGCACGGCGGGCAGGGGTTGGGCATGCTGGCAAAAATGCTCGTGGAAGAGGAAATGAGCAGGTCTATCTGTTGGATTTTCCTTCCGCCGGATTCTCCAAACCTTGATTTTCTGGCCAGTTCCTGCAAACCGCATCAATACGACGATTACCTTCTGCCGTACTCGCGTGGTGAAAAGACATCCGCATTGGCCCTTACCGAGGCCAACGCCGGCAGCGACGCCGCCGGCATCCAATTGAGGGCGGACCGCAAGGGAGACAAGTGGGTCTTAAACGGGACCAAACTCTGGATCAGCTTCGGTCCCAAGGCGGATTTCTTTATTGTAATCGCCGTAACTGACAAGGTGAAGAAGCAAAGGGGCGGTTTCACCGCTTTCCTGGTTGACAAAGGAACCCCTGGCTTCACGATTTTGCGCAACATACCGTGCATCGGCGACATGCTCGTTTACGAACTGCTTCTTGAAGATGTGGTTCTTGACGACAGCAAGGTTCTCGGTGAAGTGGGGCAGGCTTTTGTTCCCCTGCAGAACCGCCTTGGCGTGAGAAGAATTGAGCTGGCCGCAAAATGCTGCGGCGCCGCTACCAGGTGTATGGAACTGATGCTTACCCAGGCCAGAGTCCGGGAAACTTTCGGCTCACCTATCGGTGACCGTCAGTTTGTCCAGGGGATGATTGCCGATTCGACAGCCGAGATACACGCTACGCGCCTGATGGTTTACCACGCGGCCAGCAAGTACGATTCCGGTGAAAAGGACCTGCGCGTCGAGGGCGCGATGACGAAGGTATACGGTACCGAGATGCTGCAGCGGGTCTCTGATAAGGCGATCCAGATGCACGGAGCGCTCGGTTTGAGCAAAGAGATGGTACTGGAGTATATCTACAGGATGTGCCGCGTTTGGCGTATAGTGGAAGGCCCCTCCGAAATTCACCGCTGGCTGACTGCCAGGCAGATAATCAGAAGTGAGAAGCCTTACGAAACTATACTGGGAATGCTGTAAATAATATTTGTAAATATTAATAAATAAGGAGGTTAAATTATGAGCACTGGAACTCTGGTTTTTACCAAGGAAGGCAACATAGGTGTTCTTACCCTCAATAACCCTGATGCATTGAATGCCCTGCCTCTTGAAGGGTGGGAGGAGCTGCGCGAGATCTGTTTTGAGATTAAAAAAGACCCGGACGTCCGCGTGGTAGTTATCACCGGAACAGGTGACCGGGCTTTCTGCACAGGGACGGATCTCAAGAAGACAGCCAAAATGGCGGATGAAAGTTTTGTGGCCACCTACTTCGACTGGGAAACCTATCTGTCAGGCTTAAAGATGTGGAAACCGACTATAGCTGCCATCAACGGCTATTGCATCGGCGGCGGCTTGGAAATGGCTTTAGCCTGTGATCTCAGAGTAGCTTCCTCGAAGGCTTCTTTTGCCCTTAGCGAAGTTAAAGTGGCCAGCCTGCCCGGGCTTGGCGGGATGCAGCGCCTGATCAGGACTGTTCCCAAGGCTGTGGCTATGAAGATGATTCTTGGCGCAGAGCGCATCAATGCCCAGGAAGCTTACCGGATCGGCCTGATCAGCGACATTTTCGAACCTGAAGCCCTCATGGAAGGCGCAATGAAGATTGCCGGCCAGATTGCAGCCAACGCCCCGCTGTCGGTTAAAGCAGCCAAGCAGGCATGTGTTGTGGGCGCTGATCTGCCTCTTGACCAGGCAATTATGTTTGACTATATGCTCTGGGGTATTCTGCGTGATACAGAAGACAGGCTGGAAGGCCGCAAAGCTTTTGCTGAAAAGAGACCACCGCAGTATAAAGGCAGATAAACCCACCTAAAAAAAGGAAAAAGCAAAAAAGCGCCGTTAAAAGCGGCGCTTTTTGTTCGCCAAAGTGTGTCAACAACCCCGTCCCCGCGTCACAAGCCAGCGTGAACTAAATTAATTCCCTTTAATATAATTTATCACCGGTCCCGGCCTGATATCTTTTTTAATTTTTTTTAGCAAAGTTTTCTTTACCGCACATTTATTTCTGTAACTCATATATATATTAATAGATTACTTTTTGAAAGGGGGAAGTATGCATATGGCGCCAAATGCACAGACCACAGAAAAGCTGCGCGTTCACCAGGTAATCAGCGAAGAAACGCAGCAGGTTGTGGTTCGTGGCAAAGTAACCGTACCTGAAGCGAAGCCGGATGTGGACAAAATTCTTTCTACGGATAAAACGGTAAATATCGAAAAAACAGAAGTAGTGCCTGACAAAGTTATAGTTGAAGGAAATGTAACCTTACAGGTAGTCTATATTGCCTTTGAGCCAGCACATTCCGTTCATCATATGCACGCGAAAATACCGTTTACGGCCTTTGTTGACGTGCCCGGCGCGGAGCCGGGGATGGAAGTACAGGTAAGGGCTGCCATTGAGGATGTAAGCGTTACTCCCAGCCGTGATGATGCGCGGGTATTTGATGCAGCTGCTGTGCTTTCAGTATTTGCCAAAATTACCGAAGTTCAGGACGTTGATATTTTGACTGAGTGTCCTGCCGGAGCTACCTGCAAATCTGAGACCATTAAGATCGACCACGTGGTTGCCAGCAAGACTAAACAGGTAGTTGCCAGTGACGTGTTTAATGTTCCGGAGGAAAAACCCTCGGCTGAGAAAATTCTAGACACTATAACCACTGCAGAAGTTACCAACATACGGGTATTGAAGAACAAGGTAATCGTTGACGGTAATGTAAAAATCAACGTCATTTACGTTGCCATGGAGCCTGAACAATCGGTACATGAAATGCACAGGACCTTCTCATTTAACGATTTTATTGAAGTGCCCGGTGTTCGCTCAGACTCAGATGTAAGAGTTGATGTAGAAGTGGAAAGTGCAGATGTTGACCAGCACACTCCCGACCGTTTATCGGCAGACGTAGTTTTAATGGTCACAGCAAGGGCTTTTGAGACAAAGCAAGTCAAGGTGATTACTGAGGTTTCCGGAGCACAGGCTAAAATGGCGAGGCTGAAAATTGCTCATGTCGTCGGCGAGGACAGCACCCAGGTTGTATTGCGGGATACATTTTCAACACCTGATCCCGAACCGGTCATTGAAAAAGTTTTAAAGACCTCGGTTGATAAAACGGAAGTGAGAGAAACAAGGATATTAAAGGATAAAGTCATCATCCGGGGTGACGTATATGTAGAAGTAACTTATGTAGCAGGTCTTCCAGAACAACCAGTACACGCTATGCGCCGGAAAATTCCCTTCCATACTTTTGTTGAAATACCGGGAGTGGAAGAGGGAATGGACATTGATGTAACAGTAACAACCGAGTATGCTACCGCCGGTTACGAATCCTGCCATATAACTATCGAACTGGTTATTAAGGTATCTGCCAAGGCTATTGAGACTATGCAGAAAGATGTTGTAACAGAAGCTGAAGTTCCCACTCCGGCGCCGGTTTGCGTACCGGGAGAAACAATCAACTACACCGTCCAGTCGGGAGACACATTCTATTCAATAGCTCAAAAGTATGGAACGACAGCAGGGGCAATCACGCAGGCTAATCCGGGGGTCAACCCCGAAAATTTACAGGTGGGGCAGGTTATTAAAGTACCTTGTCCCCCGGCAAAAGGTTAAAAATAAACAATATTAAGGAGGTTATAGTGTATGCCCATTCAATTCGAGTATACAGAACCGGAAATTGTAACATGCATGAAGATTGTTACTCCGGTAGTCCTATCGGATGAAGAAGCGCAGGTTCTGATTGATAAAACCGTTCACCTGCCTGAACTGGCCAAAAAGGTTGATCACATCGATGCCTGGGTAAAAGATCTGGAAGCCGAGCCTGTATTTATCCACGAGGGTTTGGGACACTGGCATATGGTTATTCCCAAGGAGTGGCACCATCATTTTAACAAATGTGTAGGAGGAGTGTCGGTTCTTAAAAAGGTTATCGTTAGCGGAATTTTGCACAAGCAAATTTATTATGTAAACAAAGATGATACTGTCAAGCACTTACAGGAAGAAATTCCTTTTTCAAAAATGGTCGAGCTGACCAAGCCGCAGCCTGTGCTGGATGAGGACGAAGTAGTTATCCGTCATTTTAGGCCAAGAATTGATGTTTCATGGGATCTCATCCGGGGCGGCCGCCTGCAGCAAACCGGGGTGATCATTGTCAGAATCAAGCTGGTTGAAGAGCGCCAGATTTTCGTTCAGGTTTGTCCTTCTCCGGATATCTGCCCGCCAGGCAATCTGCTTGAAGATCCCAGCCTGGAGCAGTGGTCTCATCACGTTCCCCTCTTCTGGGGAGCAGCGAATGTCCGTCCTACCCATATAGCTCATTCAGGCAGCTTCGCTGCAGAGCTTGGAGTGGTTCCGACTCAAGAGGCTGCTTTATTCCAGACTATACGCGCAAATATTGCCCCAGGACGCTCCTATAAATTATCCTTCTGGGCAAGGGAAGACTTCTGTGGAACGAGCAACTATTCCCTGACAGCCGAAGTGCGCTTCTTTAACAGAATGGGTATGCCGGTTGACGGGACCAGCAGCAGTTTTCCGGGCTCCGCGATACCTGACAACGGGTATCAGCAGTTTACGATCAGCACTCCGGCAGCGCCTATAGGCGCCGTTACGGCTATAGTCAGATTTACTTTTATGCCCAACACATCGCTGCCTGCTAATAACAGCATGGTAAAGATTGATGATGTTGATTTTTCATGCGTTGGCGGTATTTAATAATTAACTGTCAGTAAGAAAATAGGAGAAGCTGTTTAGACAGCTTTTCTTTTTTTAGGGGATTTTTAAATAACCAGCGCTGTGGAGCAATACAATTTTAAATAGAGGTGACCGGAATGGATCAAGGGCAGGGAACTTACGGGTTGGAAAACACCCTGTTTTCTATTTTGGAAAGAAGCGGTAACTCAGGTGTAGATCAGAACAACCTGCTTATTTTGATGAGTTTGCTAAACCTCATGGGGATAGTCAATATTCTAGGGCAAAAGAGGCCGGGTAAAACCGAAATAAAAGCTGAACCACAGGGGGAATAAGGCATCGTCCGGTTTAAATAGAATGATTTAGCCAGGCGGCGTCATTAAAAGCACCAGCAGGCTTAAATAGACGTCGCCTGATAAATCTGGCGCCGGGTCATTTTTTCGGCTAAGCTTCCGGTGTTTGCTGGTTGTCGTCGGAACCCGGAAAAGCTTTAGTCATGCTGGTTTGAAAGTTTTCCAGCCCCGAGCGGAATGTTTGAATAGTGGCAAACACAGCTTCAATTAAAGAGGACATGCAACCAAGCTTTTCTTCGGTATCCGGTTTTATACACATCATAAGCAATACCGGGGCTAGGAGAAGATTATTAATTTCACTTTGACTGTTCAAGACAAATATACCTCCGTCTATTAATATTTCCCGTTATCTCATTTGGCTGCCAACTGGATTAAATTGTATAAGCTTCCCATGCCGGTTTGAAAAGTACGTACAGAGAACTGCGCAGCCTCTAACATAGATTTAAGAAACATCAAATGAGTTTCAACTTCGGGCATAGTTGCCAGGATTAACAGAATCAAAATTAAAAATAATGTGAACGGGTTGTCTGGTTGTATGATCTGGGGCAATTAGAATTCCTCCTTTCTTGAAAATTTAAGGAAAGAACAAAATATTTACCTAAAAGTTCCTTTAGTATACTACGTACCAATCGCATATCCTGTGACATTTTTATTTAAAGGAGCAGGCCAAAACTTTTAGAAGTCCTTTTGAATATAATAGTGAGGGAGGTGTCGGAATGTCAGAAGAAAACCTGGAACACGTACTTTATAAAATACTTGAACTGCAGCCGAAACCGGACGCCGGCAATCCGGGTGATACAATGCTGATGCTGAGTCTTTTAAACCTGCTTGGTATAGTCAGTTTACTGAACAAACAGTCATCCCCGGCCGCTTCAACTCAGTCAGCAGGGATAAACCCTCTGATTGGCATGCTCGGCAGTATGCTTGGAGGACGGCAGCAGAAAGCCGGCGAGGAGAATACCGGGAGCGGGCAAGGCGGGCTTCCGTTTAACCCAGCGGCATTACTGAATATGGTTTCTCCACAGGCGGGCAATCAGGTAGACCCCGCATTGCTGCTAAAGCTTCTGGGAGGCTTATTAAAAAGCGCTCCCCAACTTGATGAAAAATCAAAGCCCGGGGAATCAAAGGCAGTTGTTGACAGCCCGCAGGCCGGCAAAGCGGCTGAAGTAAAAAGGAGAAATACTATTCCTTCGTGGGATTCACGGTTGGGCGCAGGATAAAATATCTTTTGTTATATGGATTGTCTGTGCGGCTGTTGCAAGATCAGCCGCATATATTTTTGGGTGCGGGAAAAGATATTTTATGATTTGGAAAGAGGCGTTTTTGTGACTGAAAAATTGCTTGCTTTGATAATAGCCGCAGTTGCAGGTATGCTGATGGCTTTCCAGGGTTCTTTAAACGCCGCTCTGAGCAAAGTTATCGGGTTGCTGGAAACAACCTTTTTCGTACATCTGGTAGGGCTGGGCACTGTCGGAATAGTACTATTCTCCTTGAGCACAAAAATTTCTACGGTCCAGTTAACCCGTTCACCCTGGTATACATACCTGGGCGGCGTTCTGGGTGTCTTAATTATTTACGGCGTTGCCCGGAGCATCCCCAAGGCAGGAGTTGCCCCGGCCACGACAGCTATTATTCTGGGACAGGTCCTTACGGCAAGCTTTATAGATCACCTGGGTCTTCTTGGGATGGAACGCCTTCCTTTTACCTGGTGCAGGGTTGCAGGGACTTTGTTATTAGCCGGCGGAGCTTGGCTGTTGTTAAAAGAATAGGTTAAAAGAGACGACCAGGATTATACCCAGAAAAATACCCAGACAGGAAGCAGGCCACCTTCTGCTGAATGCCTCGGGCAATAATTTCATCATAACAATGTAGAGCATTGAACCGGCGGCAAATGCTAAAAGCAGGGAAATAAAAGAAGGCGAAGCTTTGATAAGGATCATTCCCAGAGCAGAACCAAGCGGTGTAACCAGGCTGATTAGACAATTAATGGCCATAATCCTGAAAGCGCCCATGCCGCCCACACGTAGAGGCGCGCTCATCGCCATCCCTTCAGGTATGTTATGGAGACCTATTGTCAGGGTAAGCAGAGTTCCCAGAGATATTGGTTCGGCTGCGCCCGCAGCGATAGCAAGCCCTTCGGGAAGATCATGGAGCGCAATTCCAAGGGCGATGAAGTAACCAAGAAGGGTGTACCTGTGTTCTGAACTGCCTGCCAGCAGTGTGCGGTTAAATAACAAGTCAAGCAAGCCCATAATAACGAGGCTTAAAACGCATCCTTTCAAGCACAGGCCCAATTCGGACTGATAAAGAGCCGCAGGGATAAGATCCAAAAAGGTTAACGCCAGCATGGCTCCGGAAGCGAATCCCAGCATCAAAGAAAGCTGCCAATATTTTATGCTGCCAAAATAAAGTATAATAAGCGCTCCCAAACATGTTCCCAACCCCGCGATAAAACTCATTAATAATATTTTACCCACCCGTGTTCACCTTCCTAAGGAGTTATATATTAAAAACAACAGGCAGGTAGCACACTTATTTAAAAATCGCTTATTTTTGCGGTATGTTTATTTGTTGTCCGGGATAAATCTGGTCCGGATTCATATTCGGATTGGCCTTTATAATATTCTCCAGGGGGACGCCAAAACGGATGGAAATCTGCCATAGTGTATCTCCGGATTGCACCGTATAGGTTTTACCGCCGGAATGTTCCTGAACGGGCGCTTTACCTCCGCCAATATCCTGGCTCGAAATGACGACAGGTGTTCCTATAGATACTTCAGGAAAAATCGTTTCGATGTCGCTGTTATGCATCCTGACGCACCCATGGGAAACTGCCTGGCCGATAGAGGCCGGGTTATTTGTCCCGTGAATTCCATAAGGACCATTTGGTATACTAAGCCCCAACCATCTTGTTCCCAGCATCCCCCCCGGGTTGATTGTTTTATTGACCACCTGGTAATTTCCATTCGGCGTTGGAGTCGAAGGTTTACCCACTGCTACAGGATAATTTGAGGGAGTCTTATCACCCCTGCAATAACTCAGCCTGCGCAGGCTGGTGTTGATGACAAGCTTTATTCCTGCTTCGCGGCACTTAACGGACATATTACCACTCCTTGATTTTTATAATGCAATATTATGTTAAGAGAGTGGAAAAAGGTTCTTGGATGAAATTTCCCTTTCTTTTTATAATTAGTGTGGTAACTTTTAACAAGTTTCTGCCATATTATATACAAAAATGGCGAAAGGGGGCTTTTAAAATGGCTTTCGGGTCTACCGGAGAATGCAGTGAAAGTCTAATTTGCTTGATCTTTATTATCCTTATCCTGCTTCTTATTAGCTGCCTGTGCCCTGGTATTTGTAAGTCTTAAAAAAGTTAAAAACTGTTCGGTGTGGTTGAGGGAAGGCATATGAAAAAGGCCTTCCCTTTAGCTTTTAAGGAAAACTTTTTAAATATATCAATATAAGGTATTTTTCGTTTGTCATTTTATTGTACAGATATTTCTACTTGAAAAGTTTTTTTTTCGGGTTGAACATTTTCATTCCCAGGGACGGCTGTATTTCAGGGATAATTTTGTGGTACAGTCGCTTATGGCTTTAAATTCCCAGTTGTTCGTGCCGCCGGCACCAATAAATGTTGAGTCTAAATTAACGGATAAAATTTCAAGCGCAAGAAATAAACTGATCGAAAATGTTAAACAATCACTTGAATAAAAATAATGTTAAAAAAGTCTGGTGATGGGCTGCCCCACTGCGGGCGGCTTTGTTTTTCTCTATATATACCTGTGATGAAAATTTTATTGAATACTTTATTTCGTAGTAAAAAAATTCAGCTGTTGTTTGTCAACCCTTTCGTGTGCTATGCTTTTGTAGAGTTTACAAGGAGATGGGTGGATTTTTTAAAGACGAAGGAGCGGTATTTATTGTACGAAATATTTGCTCATGCGAAGATAAACCTGACACTGGACATAACTGGCCTTCGATCTGACGGATACCATGAGGTGGAGATGATCATGCAAACGGTTGGGTTATCTGACCGTCTTGCTTTTGAACCGCATCACAAAGGCATTATTATCACTTGTGATACCCCCGAACTGCCTGTTGGACAGGAAAACCTTATCTATAGGGCGGCGCTTCTTCTTCAGGAATACACCGGGCAGGTAAAAGGGGCGATTATTCATCTGAAAAAAAATATTCCCCTTGCGGCGGGTTTAGCCGGGGGTTCAGCAGATGCTGCAGCAGCCTTGAAAGGTTTAAACAATTTATGGGGGCTGAATTTACATTTTTCCGAACTGCTGTCACTGGGAGAGCGTATTGGGGCGGATGTGCCTTTTTGCCTCACGGGGGGTACAGCCCTTGCCCGCGGCAAGGGGGAAATACTATTACCGCTGAAACCGCTTCCAAGGTTCGGAGTAATCATGGTAAAGCCGCCTTTCGGTGTCTCAACGGGCCGTATCTACCAACAGTATGATTTAACCGGCGGCGGTGTCCGCCCGGATACCAAAGGCATGCTGGAGGCAATTGAAGATGAAAACCTGTTAAGAATAGGCAGTTTGTTATCCAACGTTCTTGAGGAAACAACAGCTTATCTTTACCCGCAAATAGGTTTTTTAAAGCAGGTTCTGATCAGGGAAGGCGCAGTTGGGGCAGCTATGAGCGGAAGCGGACCGACATTTTTTGGCCTGTGCGAGGACGAGGTTAAGGCTGATTTTATAGCCCGGAATCTTATTCTGCCCCCCGGATGGTTAAAGATAGTTACTTCGGTTGAAAATGGGTGATATATTGCAGTTAAGACAAAGAAGAGTTAAAATATAAGGGTATGGTTACAAGGAGGTTATTTTTTTGCATCAGCGCAGGTTCAGCCCCCTTGATTTAAATAGTTACCGTCCCTTACGGGAAATTGTTTTTGAAACCTTGCGGGAGGCTATTATTAAGGGATTGTTAAAACCCGGGGAAAGATTAATGGAAATCCAGATCGCCGAAGAGCTTGGCGTTAGCCGTACGCCAGTTCGTGAGGCTATACGCAAGCTTGAACTGGAAGGGTTCCTGGTTATGGTTGCCCGTAAAGGCGCATATGTTGCCGATATCTCCGTAAAAGACATTACTGACATTTTCGAAGTGCGGGCTGCTTTGGAGAGCCTTGCGGCCGGGTTGGCCGCCGAGAGGATCACGGAGAAAGAACTTGAACAGCTAGAGAGGGCACTGGTCCAAATTTCTGAGGCTACGACGGGCGATTTGAATACCGTTGTTCAATCGGATACATCGTTTCATGAGCTTATTTACCGGGCCAGCCGGAACCAGCGTCTGCAGCAAATAGTCACCCATCTTCAGGAACAGATCCAGCGTTTCCGTGCCGTTTCTTTGTCGCAACCGGGCAGAACAAGGGTTTTTCTTGAAGAACACAGGAAAATTGTTGAAGCAATCAGCGAGCGCAATTCCGAGTTGGCCTCTTTACTTGCACGAGAACATATTGAGAATGCAGAGCAAAGCCTGCTTGGTTTCCTTCAGGGAGTATCATCCATATGACCATTGACGCAATTATTCTTGCCGGCAGCCTGAACGATGGCCAGTTGAAAGATAGCAGCCCTGTTCTTTACGAGGCTTTAATTCCCATAGGCGCCAAGGCAATGGTTGAATACGTAATAGATGCTCTTTTAAACTCCTCTAAAATAGGAAAAATAGTTGTCGTTGGCCCTGAAATAAAAATAAATGAAAGCATTAAAGACAGGATTCGGTTTGTTTTGCCGGGGGACAGCCTTCTGGACAATGTACAAAGGGGTTTTGACTGTTTGCCGGCCAGCAGGCGAGTACTGATTGCAACTTCTGATATACCTCTTTTAACTGCTAAGGTTGTAGACAATTTTATTAATCAATGCCAGGATGAGACAGCAGACCTGTTTTATCCTATCGTATCACGGGATGTGATTCAGAACTCTTTTGCCAAAGCCGAGCGTACGTATGTACACTTGCAGGAAGATGTATTTACAGGCGGTAATCTAATCATGCTTAACCCGGAAATACTGCCGCGTTGCCTGGCCAAAGGCAATGAACTTGTGAAAGCCAGAAAGAACCCTTTGAAGTTAAGCCGGTTAATTGGATTATCTTTTTTAATAAAATTTATCTTTCATAGATTAAGCCTGGCAGAAGCCGAAATCAAAGTTTCAAAACTGCTTGGCATAAAAGGAGTGGCTGTTATCAGCCCGCATCCTGCAATCGGTCTTGATGTTGATAAACCTGCTGACTTAAGCCTGGTAACCGAGGTATTAGATTAAGTTATTTTTTTTTCGGAATTACGTTAACTGTTTTTTAAAGTTGGTTGACAATAAGAAATATATCAAAAGTGTACCGGGAAGGTTTTTACCAGCAAGGAGGTTAATATTATTGGAATTTTTAAAAACAGAGCTGGATTATTTGCGCAATGCCAACCTTTACAGACAATTAAGATGGTTTGAAGGGTCTCAGTCTCCAAGAACGACGGTTAACGGACGTGATTGCATACTTCTTTCTTCAAACAATTATCTTGGCCTAACAGATCACCCGGATGTAAAAGATGCGGCTCTTAAGGCTCTTGCCAGGTGGGGTACCGGATCAGGAGGATCCCGTCTGATTTCGGGCAACTTCTTTCTATACAAAGAGCTTGAGGATAAAATTGCTCAATTTAAAAACGCGGAAGAGGTAATTGTATTTAGTTCGGGATATCTTACTAATATAGGTACGATAAGTTCCCTGGTCGGCCCTGAGGATGCCGTCATCAGCGATGAATTAAACCATGCCAGTATTATTGACGGCTGTCGCTTAAGCAGGGCGCGCGTAGTGATTTTCGGTCACAAGGATATGCTGCAGCTTGAAAAAGCCTTAAACGAGACCCAGGATTGCCGCCGCCGCCTGGTTATTACTGACGGGGTTTTTAGTATGGACGGCGATCTGGCGCCCCTTCCCGAAATAGTTGCTTTAGCGGAGAAGAATGATGCATTTGTAATGGTAGATGATGCGCACGCTACAGGTATTTTGGGGAGCCAGGGCACTGGTACGGTGGAACATTTTAACCTTGAGGGAAAGGTTGCCGTCCAGGTCGGGACTTTAAGCAAAGCCCTGGCCAGTTGCGGCGGTTACGTTACCGGGAAAAGCGATTTAATTAACTACCTGCGAAATAAAGCTCGAAGCTTTATTTATTCCACCGGCCTGCCCCCGGCGGCTGTAGGAGCAGCTATTGCCGCCATAGATTTAATCCGGGAAAAACCTGAAATACGGGCCAGGTTATTTGATAATGCCAATTTTTTAAGAGAAGGTTTGACCAGGCTTGGTTTTACGATCCTAACCATGGAGTCTCAAATAATCCCCATCCTGATAGGGGATGATGGTCTGACAATGGCCATGGACAAAGCTCTTTTCGAACGCGGGGTATTTGTGACCGGGATCAGGCCTCCTTCAGTGCCCCCGGGAACGAGCCGTTTAAGGGTATCCGTAATGGCAACACATACAAGGGAGGACCTTGAGGAGGTTCTTAATATATTTGAAAGCGCGGGCAGGGAAACAGGCCTGATCTAAATTTACATACTGTGTCAACAAGTGTTCTTTGTTTTGGTGGTTTATAAATAAGCAGGGGAGGACTGTACTATTTTTAAAGCGGATGGTTTCTTTATAACTGGTACTGATACTAATGTTGGAAAAACAATTTTTGCATCCGGACTTTGCGGTTGCTTGAAACGCAGGTCGGTTGACATCGGGGTTATGAAGCCGGTGCAAAGCGGTTTTAAAAAAACAAAGGGAGAGTTTGCTCTGGTCGGGGATGCTTTGCTGCTTGCCCGGGCTGCTGATCTCAATTCCGATTTTGAACAGATTAACCCTTACTGTCTTGAAGATTCCCTGACCCCCCGTATAGCCGCTGAATTGGCCGGTGTAAAGATTGATCCGGATCTGATTATGGAATCGTTTAATAAGTTAAAGAAGAAACATCAATTCATGATTGTAGAGGGCGCCGGCGGAATCCTTGCCCCGTTGACTGACCGGCTTTTGATGGCTGATCTTATCGTTATGATGGGAATGCCTGTAATAATCGTAGCAAGGGCAAACCTGGGAACAATCAACCATACTCTTTTAACAATTAACTATGCCAGGAACAGGGGCTTAAACATAGCCGGTGTGGTTATCAGCAGCAATTCACCGGAAAAAGAGATTGCTGAGAATACCAACCCCGGCCTGATTTCAGAATTGGGCGGAGTCCCCTTGTTGGGAATAATCCCATATTTGGACGAGCTTAGACAGAAAGATATTATTCAGGCGGTAGACGACTCTTTAAACTGGGAAATTGTAGTAACTTATCTGCGGGAGGTAAAGTCAAAACAAGATTCTAACCTTGTACAGAAAGACAGAAAGTATGTTTGGTATCCGTTTACTCAGATGAAGGACTGGGTATCCGGGAACCAGATAATCATCGAACGCGGTGAGGGTACATTTTTAATCGATATAGATGGAAAAAGATATTATGATGGTGTATCTTCACTTTGGTTGAACGTACATGGACACCGCAGGGCTGAAATAGACAGGGCAGTTTCTGCTCAGTTGGGTAAGATTTCGCACAGTACAATGTTAGGGTTGAGCCACAGGGGGGCCATTGAACTTGCTGAAAAACTTGTTGAAAGAGCGCCGGACGGGCTGGAAAAAGTATTTTACTCTGATAACGGCTCAACATCGGTGGAAGTTGCTTTAAAAATGGCTTTCCAATACTGGCAGCATAAAAACGTAAAGAATAAAAACAAATTTTTGACTTTAACCAACGCCTACCATGGGGATACTATCGGATCAGTCAGCGTTGGTGGAATAGACCTTTTTCACCAGATCTTTCACCCCCTGCTTTTTAAAACAATAAAAGCTCCTTCCCCTTACTGTTATAGATGTATTTTTCAAAAAGAACCGGACAGCTGCGGCTTTGCCTGTATTGATGCAACGGAAGAATTAATGAGCAGGAATCATGAGGAACTGGCTGCAATGATCATAGAACCAAAAGTTCAGGGAGCGGGTGGCATTATCGTACAGCCGCCGGGTTATCTTTCCAGGATTAGAGAACTATGTACAAAGTATAACCTGCTTTTAATTACTGACGAGGTTGCCACGGGGTTCGGAAAAACAGGAAAAATGTTTGCCTGCGAACATGAGAATATCTCTCCTGATTTCCTTACTGTCAGCAAGGGAATCACAGGCGGGTATCTTCCTCTGGCAGCCACGATGGTTACAGGGGAAATCTATGACGCCTTTTTAGCTGATCACCGGGAGCGAAAAACTTTTTTCCACGGCCATTCCTATACAGGTAACCCTTTGGCCTGCGCCGCCGCTCTTGCCAACCTGGAGATATTTGCAAGGGATAACATTATGGAAAAACTGCAGCCCAAAATAGTTTATCTCTCCGATAAACTAAAAAATATTGCAAATCTTGAACATGTTGGTGAGATTCGGCAGAGCGGTTTTATGGTGGGTATAGAACTGATCCGCAATAAAAAGACAAAAGAGCCGTTCCCCATTGAAGAAAAGAGGGGGGTCAAGGCTTGTTTGGCAGCGAGGAATAAAGGCATGATTATCAGGCCGCTTGATGATGTTGTCGTTTTCATGCCTCCTTTATCGACTGAACCTGAAGAACTGGACGAAATGATCGATATACTTTATCAAAGCATTGTCTCTGTGGGAGATGATAATTAATGGACCCGGATATTTTGACGCTTAATTCAGTCAAGAAAGCCAGCGAAAGGTTGGCGGGAGTAACAAGATCTACACCATTGGATTATTCCGATACTTTTAGCAGGTTAACCGGCAGTGAGCTCTATTTGAAGTTGGAAAACATGCAAAAGACAGGCTCATTTAAAATTAGAGGGGCTTATAATAAGATTTGCTCGCTGAGTGACGCCGAATGTGAACACGGGGTAATTGCAGCTTCAGCGGGTAATCATGCCCAGGGTGTGGCTTATGCGGCCTCTAAGGCTGGAATAAAAGCAACTATTGTAATGCCTGAGGGTACTCCGATTGCCAAAGTCATGGCTACTCAAGGATATGGTGCGCAGGTAGTGCTGGCCGGGGACGATTATGCTCAAGCTTTTACGCAGGCCAAGATCCTTCAGGAAAAAAAGAGGGCCACATTTATACATAGTTTTGACGATCCGGAAATTATGGCCGGACATGGAACGATAGCTTTGGAACTGATTTCAGAACTTCCGGACCTGGATGCAATTGTTGTGCCTGTTGGCGGAGGAGGGCTGATTTCAGGAATTGCTCTTGCCATAAAGTCCCTGAAACCTGACGTATTGGTATTTGGTGTCCAAACATCAGAGGCGCCGGCGGCTTACTATTCTTTTAAAGAAAAAGAAATGCAGAAGCATTTACCGGGAAGGACTATTGCCGATGGTATAAATGTGCGCCAGCCGGGGGTAATTGCTTTTGAAATGATCAAACGTTACGTTGACGATCTTGTACTTGTTGAGGAGGAAGAAATTGCCGAGGCAATTATGCTTTTGCTGGAGCGATCAAAATTAGTTGTTGAAGGCGCTGGCGCGGTCGGACTGGCTGCCCTTTTGAATCGCCGTTTGCCTGTAGAGGGGAAAAAGGTGGTTGCAATTGTAAGCGGAGGTAATATTGACGCAAACAAAATATCTATTATTATCGAAAGAGGGCTGGTCAAATCGGGGCGGCGCCTGCAATTGGATCTGGTAATTCCTGATCAGCCGGGAAGCCTCTCAAAATTAATCTCTTTGCTGGCAGGTATGAAGGCTAACCTCATTTCCATAAAACATGACCGGACGAAACCACAGATTCCTTTGCAACTGGCAGAAGTCGAACTTGTGATGGAAACACGTAACAAGGAGCACCTTGATTATATTCTGGATAGTCTGGCCAGACAGGGGTACAACCCGCTCGGTCCATAGATAAAAAAATTTATTTCTATCCTGAAAATTAACTTGCATTAGGGAGGAGTAT
>DMZI01000067.1:63157-73968 GCA_003485325.1 Desulfotomaculum sp. | reverse complement strand
AAGGATAAGCGATAACTCCACGAAGAAGTGGCCCCGTTTTTTATCCCCGGCAGCCCCCCGTCTGCCGCTCAGGTTGCTCTCCAGCAGAGCCTTATCCTCCTGGCGGGAAAGAGCCATTTATAGTTTAACTTTTTATTAAGGAATTAATCCCTTTACACGTAATTATTTATACTACCGCTTTTTGACCGACACTTCGACAAAAATCCTTTTTATTTCGGGGCTTTTACTGCGCTGGCTGCCGCTGTCATGCTGTTTATTACCCGGGAAAGGTTCAAAAATTCATAAAGATCTTATTTCATACAGCAGTTTGCCGCTTAAGATTTTTGGCATATTTATTTTGAGATGTTTTATTTTCTGCTAAAATAATGGCAGGACGTTTTATCAAGAGGAGCAGCCATGCAAAACTTATTTGATTATTTGGAGTGGCGCGGGGACTTAAGTTTTATACGGGACGCCTTTAATGAAGTTGATAATCTGGTATTCTCCGTTCTTGCCTATTTGAATTTTGACGGAATTGTTTCAGAGGAAACCGGCGTTGACTCAATTCCATTGTTTGAAGCCGCCCGGCAGTTTAGTAAAGAAAAGTATAGACCATATAAAGACCCTTTTTTAAAACTAACTCCTGCCTTATTATCTAGAGCCGCACAGTCAGAGCGTTATCTTAATATTAAATTATCCGGTTACGTAAATCAGTACGACTATGAAAATTCAAAGCAGTTTTCTGCTGTTGTCTTTTCCATAAATAATGACCTGCATTTTATTGCTTTTCGCGGCACCGATTATTCAATAATCGGTTGGAAAGAAGATTTTTTAATGAGTTTTATGGATCAAGTGCAGGCGCAGAATCAGGCTGTTATTTATACAAAAAACATTATTGACAACCTTTCCGGAAACTTCTATCTGGGCGGACATTCAAAGGGAGGAAACCTGGCTGTTTACGCGGCAGCCTTTGTAGATGAAAAGATCAGGGAGCGGATAACCGGAGTCTATAACAATGACGGGCCCGGGCTGCATGCTAAGATCATCCAAAGTGAAGGCTATCAGAAGGCGCTTCATAAAATAATTACTTTTGTGCCAAAATCCTCAATCATCGGTTTGCTGCTGGAGCACGGCGAAGAATACAAAATTGTGGGCAGCCGTGCAGCCAGCATCATGCAGCATAATGCATTTACCTGGGAAGTAAAAGGGACAAATTTCGTTTATGAAAAAGGACTGAGCAAATACAGCCTGAGCATAAATGCGGCGGTAAGGGCATGGCTTAGCCAGGTGTCAGTTGATGAAAGGGCGCAGTTTGTCGATGCGCTATTTAATATCATACAGGCAACCGGAGCCAAGAAGATAGACGATTTATCGAAAGAAAAGCTTGCTATGGCGGTTTCGATGATTAAAACATATAAACATATGGATGACCTGGCCAAATCCAATTTGAAAAAAACTGTTGAAATATTCTTTAAGGAAAGCCGCACAGCAATCAAGGATTCAATAAGAGCTGATTTAAACAGTCTGTTTCTCAAAAAGAAGCCGAGAAGAAAGCTGCGTTAAACAGCCTTAAAAGGAAGGGCATTTCAGCCGTGAGGGGGATACTTGTGTCGGATCAAATTTTACACATGGGTTTGGACATAGGATCTACTACGGTAAAAATTATTCTTCTGGATAACAACGAGAATCTTGTTTACAGCGACTACCAAAGGCATTACGCAGATGTAAAAAAGACCATCAGCGCGGTGCTTGAAAAAACCTACCAGACCGCAGGAAATGTCCTGATTACAGTAGCGCTGACGGGATCGGCTGGCCTTTCGGTATCACAATGGCTGGACATCGGTTTTGTCCAGGAGGTTATCGCCTGCAGCAAAGCTGTGGAGCTGTTTATCCCGGAAACGGATGTAGCTATCGAACTTGGCGGCGAAGATGCGAAAATCTCCTATTTTACAGGAAACCTGGAACAAAGGATGAACGGCTCCTGCGCCGGCGGGACCGGCGCATTTATAGATCAGATCGCGGCCCTGCTGGAAACCGACGCACTTGGCTTAAATGAACTCGCCAAACAGCATAAAACCATCCATCCCGTTGCCGCCCGCTGCGGTGTTTTTGCCAAAACAGATATTCAGGTTTTGTTAAATGAAGGCGCTTCGCGCGCTGATATTGCAGCTTCGGCTTTCCAATCGGTTGTTAATCAGACAATCAGCGGTCTGGCCTGCGGACGCCCGATCAAGGGCAAGGTGGCCTTTTTGGGAGGGCCGTTATATTTTTTGCCTGAACTGAAAAAAAGATTCATTGATACATTGCGCCTTACGGAAAACGAAACGATCACGCCCGAACACGCCCAGTTCTACGTCGCCCTTGGAGCGGCCAAAGCCTCGCAGGAACTGGAGCCTGTTCAACTTAAGACGTTGATTGACAAACTGCCCGTCCTGGATAGTGTCTTCGACCAGGAAACAACCAGGCTGGCCCCTCTTTTTACAAGTGAGGAGGAACTGCGGGAATTTTCCCTGGCGCATTCCGCAAGCAGGGTAAACAGCGCCGATTTGAGCTCCTTTCAAGGCCGTCTCTTTCTGGGCATTGACAGCGGTTCGACAACCACCAAGGCCTGTATTATTGACCAGCAGGGAAACCTCCTTTATTCACACTATACAAATAACGAAGGAAACCCGCTGCTGACCAGCAAAAAAATTCTCGCCGACATATATTCAAAAATTCCCGACCAGGCGGTAATTGCCAATTCCTCGGTGACAGGCTACGGAGAGGGGTTGATCAAGACCGCCCTGTCCGTTGACATAGGCGAGGTCGAAACTATCGCGCATTACAAAGGCGCGCAGCATTTCGTCCCGGAAGTTGATTTTATTCTTGATATCGGCGGACAGGACATGAAGTGCATCGAGATCAAAAAAGGGATTATCAACAGCATCGCCTTGAATGAAGCCTGTTCTTCCGGTTGCGGGTCATTTATCGATACATTCGCGCGATCATTAAACTTAACCGTGCAGGAGTTCGCCGAGGCGGCGCTGCTGGCCGGAGCGCCGGTCGACCTGGGCTCGCGCTGCACAGTCTTCATGAACTCCAAGGTCAAACAGGCGCAAAAGGAAGGGGCGACCGTGGGCGACATTTCCGCCGGCCTTTCCTATTCGGTAATTAAAAATGCTCTGTTCAAGGTGATCAAACTAAGAAAGCCTGAGGATCTGGGAAGCCATATTGTAGTCCAGGGAGGCACTTTCTACAACAATGCAATATTGCGGAGCTTTGAGGCCATCACCGGGCAAAAAGCCGTCCGGCCCGACATTTCCGGTTTGATGGGCGCCTTCGGAGCGGCCATCATTGCCAGGGACAAATACCGCGAGGGACAGATAAGTTCTTTAATCTCCAAAGAAGAGTTGGAAAACCTGTCCGTTTCCAGTACCCTGAGCAAATGTCAGGGCTGCACAAACAACTGCCGGCTGACGATAAACAAGTTTTCCAACGGGTCCAGGTACATCTCGGGAAACCGCTGCGAAAAGAGTATCGCCGGGGAACACAACAACGGGAAAATTCCCAATTTATTCGATTATAAATACAACCGGCTGTTTTCCTACCAGCCGCTTGAGGGAAAAGAAGCCTTCCGGGGAACTGTCGGGATACCCAGAGTGCTGAATATGTATGAAAACTACCCGTTCTGGTTCACCTTTTTTAAACAACTGGGCTTCAGGGTTGAACTGTCGCCCCAGTCTTCAAAATCCGTCTATGAGGCAGGTATAGATACAATACCTTCGGAGTCCGCCTGCTACCCGGCCAAACTGGTCCACGGGCATATTGCCTCCCTGGCTCAAAAAGGCGTCAAAACAATCTTTTACCCCTCCATAATCCACGAGCGCAAGGAACAGGCGGAAGCCAACAATTGCTTCAACTGCCCGATTGTTATTTCCTATCCGGATGTCATCAAGCACAACATGGATATCCTGCAGGACCATAAAATCAGCTTTATCAACCCGTTTTTGCCGTATAACAACAGGAAACGGCTGACAGAACGGCTATTTGAAGAATTAAAATCCTTTGAAGTCAGCTTAAAGGAAATTGCCGGTGCCGTAGAAAAGGCCTGGCAGGAAGATCTGCTGTTTAAGCAGGAGATCAGGGACAAAGGCGAAGAGGTCCTGGACTACCTGGAACGGACAGGCACCAGGGGAATTATTCTGGCCGGAAGGCCCTATCACCTTGATCCGGAAATCAACCACGGCATTCCGGAGATCATTGTATCCCATGGTATGGCCGTCCTTACCGAAGATTCGGTAGCCCACCTGGGAAGAGTTAAAAGGCCTTTGCGAGTAGTGGATCAGTGGATGTACCATTCCAGGCTGTACGCTGCGGCCAGCCTGGCAACTGCCCGGGAGAACCTGGAACTGATTCAGCTAAACTCCTTCGGCTGCGGGCTGGATGCTGTGACAACCGATCAGGTGGAGGAAATCTTAAGCCAGCATGACAAGCACTATACCTGCCTGAAAATAGACGAAGTAAGCAACCTGGGCGCCGCCAAGATTAGAATCCGTTCTTTTAAGGCCGCCGTGGAAGACAGGGCCAGCGCCAGAATTGCGGAACAGGCGGCGGCAACAGCCGCAAGCAGAATTATCTTTACGAAAGAAATGAAAAAAACAAATACAATTTTATGTCCGCAGTTTTCGCCGATTCATTTCAAATTTATTGAAGGAGCGTTCCGGTCGGAAGGGTATAACCTGGTCCTGCTGCAGAAAGCCGATCAGGACGCCATCAATGAAGGCGTCAAATATGTCAACAACGACGCCTGCTACCCCAGCATTATGGTTGTGGGTCAGCTCATCCAGGCGCTGAAATCCGGTAAATACGATTTAAACAACACTTCCGTGGCCATAACCCAGACGGGTGGGGGATGCAGGGCTACCAACTATATCAGTTTATTAAGGAAGGCCCTGCAGGATTCAGGTTTCGGCAAGATTCCCGTCATATCCGTCAATATTGCGGGGCTGGAGAAGAATCCGGGCTTTAAAATAACCCCCCGGCTGTGGAAAAAAGCCCTCATGGGAGTGACCTACGGCGATCTGCTGATGCGGGTCCTGCACAGGGTCAGGCCATATGAAGCAATCCGGGGCTCGGCAAACGCGCTGTTTGGAAAATGGGTCGAGATCTGCAACGAACATCTCACCCGCGCCGATACGGGAAGCTTTAAAAAGTACATCCACCAAATCGTCAGGGATTTTGACCAGCTGAAAATCAGAGATATAAAAAAGCCGCGGGTGGGCGTAGTTGGAGAAATCCTGGTCAAATACAACCCGCAGGCCAATAATTCCGTTGTGCAGGTACTGGAAGACGAGGGCGCGGAGGCCATTGTGCCGGACATGATGGACTTTTTCATCTACTGCGCCTACGACCTGATTTATAAACACTATGTTTTAGACGGCAGCAAAAGGCAGTATTTCAGCGGCAGGGTTCTCATCAACCTACTGGAATTCTGCAGAAAAGAAATGAAAGCGGCCCTGGAACGAAGCGAACGTTTTGACCCCCCGCCTTCAATTTACACTCAGGCGGAAAGGGCCAGCAGAATACTCTCTCTCGGGCACCACACCGGCGAAGGGTGGCTTCTGACAGTGGAAATGATCGAGCTGATTGAGCACGGAGCACCCAATATTGTCTGTATCCAGCCCTTTGCCTGCCTTCCCAACCACGTTACTGGAAAAGGAATGATCAAGGATTTAAGAAGAAACTACCCGCAGGCGAATATTGCGGCAATTGACTACGATCCCGGCGCCAGTGAGGTAAACCAGCTCAACCGGATTAAATTGATGCTCTCCATCGCCTTCAAGAACGCCAACCATTTTTCTAAAATATTCCTGCTCAACCCTAATAACCAATCCAACCAAACCATCACCGGCAGCCTTGTTTAATCTACCGTTCACGGCTCCCGCCGTCCCATGCCCGATGAGCCGTATGTTCCTCTGCGGCAACTATTAGAAGAATACATGATAACCACCGATTGATAATTTTTCACGCCATTATGTTATCCCGACAATTTACTTTTGCTAATCATTGTCACTCATGGTAATTCTTGCATAACATATGTAAACTGTGCAAGGAGGTTTGACAATGAACTATTACCCCTACCCAAATATACCTGTAATGCCCGGCACACCATTGAAGCCGGGCAGCTCGACGCAGGACTTTGAGTTTCAACTGGCCCACGCTTATGTACCCTGGCAAAACATGGGCCAGGTTTTCAGCCCGGCTGAAGCTTTAACTCGCGGCACTCTTTTCCCTGAACTTGTAATGCCTTACATAGGCTAAAAAAGAGGTGAATCAGATGGATAAGAACCAGGAAAACCCCCAGGCCCAAAAAGTTACTACAACGGCATATAATAACAATAATCAAGAGGATATGCTTTTGGAAATTCAGCAGCTGCAGTTTACCGCCATTGAATTGAACCTTTACCTGGATACGCACCCCGATGACCAGCAGGCTCTAATGTCATATAACTCAATTGTGCCCCAGCTGAAGCAGCGTATTGCATCTTATGAACAACTTTATGGCCCGCTGTTTCATTTTGGCTTATCCACCAGCCAGCTATCCTGGCAGTGGATTAACTCCCCCTGGCCCTAGGACATGTAAATTAAAACTAAGGAGAGATCAACAAATGTGGATATATCAAAAAAATTTGGAGTATCCAGTCAAGGTATGCGGCCCAAATCCCAAACTGGCAAAAGTGATCATCACCCAGTACGGCGGCCCGGATGGCGAACTGTCGGCCTCTTTAAGGTATCTTAACCAGAGGTACTCGATGCCTACCGACAAGGCCAGGGGACTGCTGACCGATATAGGTACTGAAGAAATGGGCCATATGGAAATTGTAGCGACCATCTTTTATAAACTGACCAGGGGAGTCAGCCCCCAGCAAATGGAGGCTGCCGGGTTGGGCGGACACTATGCCCAGCATAACCACGCCCTGTTCTGGAACGACGCCAACGGCGTGCCCTGGGTAGCCTCATACGTTGCAGCCACCGGAGATCCGATTACTGATTTGACCGAGGACATGGACGCAGAGCAAAAGGCCCGTGCCACTTACGAACATTTAATCCAGTTAAGCGACGATCCCCTGATCACGGACGTACTCAGATTCCTCCGGGAGCGGGAAATTGTCCACTTTCAGCGCTTCGGTGAGACACTGAACGATGTCCAGGGCTTTATGAACAGCAAAAAATTTTTCTAAAATTTCAAGAGTACCCCGCACACCCGGATTTAGCTCAAATAGCGCCTATTGAAAAAGGCCGGGAGCAAAGAACTCCTGGCCTTTTTCAATAGCCCCATAAGGCACGGTTAGTATAGCATAAATACCTGTTTGATTGAAATACCAAAAACCCAAATTGTCCTTGACAAAAGGGTACACTTTGTTTAGCCTGCCTATGAAGAATTGAAACCAGACCAATCTTTGTACCTTGTGTTTGTAAGCTCAAAGTTTTTTTAACTAATTTTAACTTTGCTAAAACCCTTTCTTTCAGTTGGTTAATCTTAATGTACATTTCCCATCCTTTCTTAGTTTTCATTTAATTCCCCCTTTTGTGTGCTTGTTTAAGTATACAGAAAAAGGGGGGGCTGAATCTGCAGAATGTGAGTCGGTATTTGATTTGATTCTGCTTTTTCGGAGCTCTTGAATTTCCAGTTGTTTTCGTGGTTCTTTACATTTTATGGTTGAAAACTGTCAAATCTTATTTATCGTTTTCTGTCAAATTAATTTTATCATCTACAGGGAGCAGAGAGAACAAGGTTGCCCCGATGAAAAAGAACATCTTACAGCATCTACATCCTGGCCCAGTTGCTCAAAGACTCTAATCGTCGTCTTGAATTCATCTCCGCATTTGACGATCCCAGCGACGGAATGAAAAAACTTATTAAGATCTCCAATCCTGTCAAAGAGAATGATAGAAGTTACAAAGGTTTCAATTTCTTAAGCCAGCCGACCAGAAGTTCTTTGAAGTTCTGGCCGGGGTGAATTTAACATCAATGGTTTTCAAAACAAGATGATCCGTAAATTCATCCCTGACCTGAGCCCTTCATCCGTCACCAGGATCTTGAAGCGCCTTTCGCTTCACGGCCTCATTAAAAGAGTTACGAGGTCCCGTAAATACTATCTTACCAAACTGGGGAAGGCTGTCATCACTACCGGACTAAAGACAAGGGTACTTTTTATCATCCCCAGTTTGGCTGGATTAGAGCTCACTATTGCGTAATTTTCTTTCCAGTTTGCGAAGATCTTTGGAATTAAGGGCCTAAAACGCCGGAAGAGGCTTCAGCTCTGACACAGTATAATTTGGCCCATCCTACACGTGAAATTCCACTCTATGATGTTGATGGTAAAACTGTTATTGGCAAATTCATCAGCGGGGGAGGAACAGTAAAAGCATTTAAAACATCAGAAGAAATGGAGAAATTTGAAAAGGAAAGACAGATTTCTCCAAAATAAAAAAGCCATAACATGTTCTAAAATCAAATTTTACATTGGCCGGGGTTTTATCCCCGGCCTGTTAATATTGTTCGCCCGGCATGGGCGCTATCTATGGGTGAAAGTTTTGAATTGAACGGTGGAGGTAGCAGCAGTAACTGTTAGCCAAAGACAAAAGTATCCGTCGCGAGGCGGAATCTCTGAAGGTAAGGCAATTAAAGGTGCAATCTGCACTCAGGGGCAGCGTTTAAAAAATATCTTGACACCCCAGCGAATTATTTTGTATACTGAGAGGCAATATTATTGTCGTTAAAGGTAATGAAGGGGAGCAAGTAACCTGACTCCCGGGCTGTAGAGAGTTGGTGGTTGGTGCAAGCCAGCGCCCGGCCAGGTGAAAGGATCGCCCCGGAACTGCCGGCTGAAAGGTGTCTTAAGCCGATTAAGCCAAGGACGGGTTGGCCGCTGTTAGAAAGGCCGTGTCGTTTGTTAGACACAAAAGCAGGTCTTTATTTTATAAAGATAAAGGCAAGCAGGGTGGTACCGCGCGAGGATCTAAAGCCTCTCGTCCCTGGCAGTTGGCTTTTAACTGCCGGGAACGGGGGGTTTATTATTTTATAAAAAATAGAGGTGTTATTATGGGTTTGATCATTTACCTTGACGGACAGTACGTTCCGGAAGAGAAGGCCCTGGTTTCAGTATTCGACCACGGGCTGCTTTACGGAGACGGGGTATTTGAAGGTATCCGGGCTTATCACAACAGGGTATTCAGAATGGATGAGCATATCCTGCGCCTGTATAAATCAGCCCGCTCTATAGCCCTCCAGATGCCCATAACAGAAGACGAGATGAAGGAGATTGTTCTTGAAACATGCCGGCGCAACGATTTGCGGGACGGATACATCCGTCTGGTTGTTACAAGGGGTGCCGGCGATCTCGGTTTGGACCCGAGGAAATGCCACAAGCCCACGGTTTTCTGCATAGCGGCTTCTATCCAGCTTTACCCTGAGGAATTCTATCAAAAAGGGCTGGAACTGATTACAGTGGCTACCAGGCGGAACCTTCCCGAGGCCTGCAATCCTCAGGTGAAGTCCTTAAATTATTTAAACAACATTTACGCAAAGATTGAAGCCAATCTGGCCGGAGTTCCCGAGGCAATCATGCTCAACCAGCAGGGGTATGTGGCTGAAGCTACCGGAGACAATATATTTATTGTTGATGACAGTTCCACCTTAATCACCCCGCCTGCGGCGGCAGGCGCCCTGGAGGGGGTCACCCGCAATGCAGTGATGGAAATAGCGGTCAAAAAGGGGATAAAAGTGGAAGAGCGCATGATGACCCGCTACGACGTATACAACTCTTTAGAGTGTTTTCTTACAGGAACAGCGGCAGAAGTAATCCCGGCGGTTAAGGTCGACGGCAGGCCTATTGGGGATGGCATGCCGGGAAGATTAACCTGGGAACTGATTGAATCCTTACGTGAACTGACTAAAACCGACGGACCGCTGATTTTTAAGTAAGTCTAGCGGTTAAATGTCAATAGCCGACTGGAAAAAAATATTGAAAAATAGTGGTTTTTTTAGCCCAAAAGGCACAAAGAAGAAACACCCCAATAAACCTACCAAAAATAAATGAAATAAATGGTAGGATATGGAACACCAATTGGAAATTACTCTCCTTTTGGCGGCGTATAAAGCCGGTTGCTATGCAGCAGAGCATAGACAAGACGGACAAATTTTCTGGCAGTTAGTGCAAGTGCTCGTTTATGTGGCGTTTTTGGGGTTTGGCTGTACTTTAAGTCATAGAAGCGTTTTAACTCGTGATCATACATTCTCACTTTGTTAGTAGCTTCCATGAAGTAATAACGCAAATACCTGTTGCCGAATTTAATCAAATGAGTGTGTGCAGCCGTAAAATTGCCTGATTGGTGCTTAGTCCAGGCGATACCCGCAAACTTAGCCAAAGCTGCATGATCCTTGAAACGATGAATATCACCGATTTCTGCTGCAATACCGGCAGCATAAACAGGTCCGATCCCTTTGATAGAAGATAGAGTATTGGGGATAAGCTTAAATTGCTCCTCAATAGCCTTATCAAAGATTTTGAGCTGTTCCTTGTACGCTTTCATAGCAGCAAATGATACAGCAAGAACTTGATTTACAGAATCCGTAACCGTCTTGGGCAGACGGTATGAGCTTCTGGCAGCTTTTTGAACAGCAGCAGCAATCTCGTCAGGGTTTTCAAAATGGCCTTTACCTTTTTTGCTACGGGCATTAGTAAAGTTCAATGGTAATACAACATTGAATTATCAAAGAGCAAAGTACAATTTCCAGTTAATTTATGGATAAAGGTCGAATAAATCCGAGGTTTGTAACTGGAAATTAT